>JBILCD010000301.1:0-5338 GCA_044353285.1 Crocinitomicaceae bacterium
TTGTTGGTGTGAAAGCAACTGCGTTGTTCACGCTGTTGTTCCATACATACGTGGTAGCACCAGAGCCACTCAAGGTTACTGCTGTCCCTGCACAAATCGTTTGGTTACTGCCTGCACTTACACTTGGTGCTGCATTCACCGTTACCGTTACTTGTGCTGTATTGATACAACCATTAGTGTTTGTTCCAGTTACCGTATACGTGTTCGTAGACGTTGGTGTAAACGCAACTGCGTTGTTCACGCTGTTGTTCCATGCATATGTTGTTGCACCAGAGCCACTCAAGGTTACTGCTGTACCTGCACAAACTGTTTGGTTGATTCCTGCACTTACACTTGGCGCTGCATTCACCGTTACAGTAGCTTGCGCTGTATTGCTACAACCATTGGCATCCGTTCCTGTTACAGTATAGGTTGCTGTTGACGTTGGTATAAAAGCAACTGCGTTGTTCACGCTGTTGTTCCATGCATACGTGGTTGCACCAGAGGCACTCAAGGTTACTGCTGTACCTGCACAAATCGTTTGGTTGCTTCCAGCACTTACACTTGGTGCTGCATTCACCGTTACAGTAGCCTGTGCTGTATTGCTACAACCATTGGCATCCGTTCCTGTTACCGTATAGGTTGCTGTTGACGTTGGCGTGAAAGCAACTGCGTTGTTCACGCTGTTGTTCCATGCATATGTTGTTGCACCAGAACCACTCAAAGTTACGGCTGTACCTGAACAAACCGTTTGGTTGATGCCTGCACTTACACTTGGTGCTGCATTCACCGTTACCGTAGCTTGTGCTGTATTGCTACAACCATTGGCATCCGTTCCTGTTACCGTATAAGTGGTCGTTGATGTTGGTGTGAAAGCAACTGCATTGTTCACGCTGTTGTTCCATGCATACGTGGTAGCACCAGAGGCACTCAAGGTTACTGCTGTACCTGAACAAACCGTTTGGTTGATTCCAGCACTTACACTTGGTGCTGCATTCACCGTTACAGTAGCTTGTGCTGTATTGCTACAACCATTGGCATCCGTTCCTGTTACCGTATACGTGGTCGTTGATGTTGGTGTGAAAGCAACTGCATTGTTCACGCTGTTGTTCCATGCATACGTGGTAGCACCTGAACCACTCAAGGTTACTGCTGTACCCGCACAAACCGTTTGGTTGATTCCTGCACTTACACTTGGTGCTGCATTCACCGTTACCGTAGCTTGTGCTGTATTGCTACAACCATTGGCATCCGTTCCAGTTACAGTATACGTGGTCGTTGATGTTGGTGTGAAAGCAACTGCGTTGTTCACGCTGTTGTTCCATGCATACGTGGTTGCACCAGAACCACTCAAGGTTACTGCTGTTCCTGCACAAATCGTTTGGTTGATTCCTGCACTTACACTTGGTGCAGCATTTACCGTAATAGTCGCTTGTGCCGTATTGCTACAACCATTGGCATCCGTTCCTGTTACCGTATACGTGGTCGTTGATGTTGGTGTAAACGCAACTGCGTTGTTCACGCTGTTGTTCCATGCATACGTTGTTGCACCTGAACCACTCAAGGTTACTGCTGTACCTGAACAAACCGTTTGGTTGATTCCTGCACTTACACTTGGTGCTGCATTCACCGTTACCGTAGCTTGTGCTGTATTGCTACAACCATTGGCATCCGTTCCTGTTACCGTATAGGTTGCTGTTGATGTTGGTGTGAAAGCAACTGCGTTGTTTACGCTGTTGTTCCATGCATACGTTGTTGCACCTGAACCACTCAAGGTTACTGCTGTACCTGAACAAACCGTTTGGTTGATTCCTGCACTTACACTTGGTGCTGCATTCACCGTTACCGTAGCTTGTGCTGTATTGCTACAACCATTGGCATCCGTTCCTGTTACCGTATACGTTGCTGTTGATGTTGGTGTGAAAGCAACTGCGTTGTTTACGCTGTTGTTCCATGCATACGTTGTTGCACCGGAACCACTCAAGGTTACTGCTGTACCTGCACAAACCGTTTGGTTGATTCCTGCACTTACAATTGGTGCAGCAACTACCGTTATGGTTGTAGCTGACCTAGCTGACTCGCAACCAGAAATGGTTTGAGAGGCATAATAAGTTCCTGAAACAACGGGAGAATTTTGGGCTAAAGCAGTTCCACCTGTGGTAGTATTATACCAACTTATGCCTGTTCCAGTTGCAGAAAGATTTGTTACACTTGGCGCACCGCACAAGGACTGGGCTAGAGTGGTTGGAGGGGTAATTGTACCACAAGGTTTAATTGAAAAATCATTAATACCCATACCATCATCACTACCAGTAGCATTGATATCGAGCCAACGAATCCAGAAAAAAGAACCTGCAGGAATATTCAATCCTGTAAAGGTGAAATTTTTCAAACTTGAGTGAATTAGTGATCCAGACGAAGTGGCTCCTTGAGCGATGTTCTGATAATCTAAACTATCGATATCCAACCATAGACCATTGCTTAAATCTGTGGCATTCAAACTATACTGAAAATCAAGTTTATCAGTTCTACCTACAGCGCCAACCCTCCAGGTTTCACCAGTATATAAAACGGTGATAGAGGTGGCTGTTGAGGTGGTGTTATTTAAAAATTTAGCTCCATAGGAAGGAATCAAAGAACCCGATTGAAGACCTCCTAGCGTTCTACTGGTAGACCCAGTAGGTCCGAAACTGTATGAATCACCAGCAGTTACAGAACCATTTGAGGCAGTGTAAGTAGTATTGGCATTCGTTCCTGTTTCTAAAATTCTCCAACCAACCGGAAAAGTTGAGCTAGAGGCGGTATTAGCCAAGGTGTTAAAATCTTCAGAAACAAACACACCCAATGTGTTGAGTGGTATATAATCAGAAGCTAAAGTGATGCAAACCGAAGAAGTTGTTGCTCCGCAGCCATTGGTGGCTACTACACACAATTGTCCGGATAGATTATTCGTTTGTAGCGTTATAGAATTGGTGCCTTGCCCACTTATAATTACCATACCTGCGGGCGCAGTCCAGTTGTATTGTACAGCTCCTGTAACTACAGATACCGAAAACACATTCGTGTTTTGTGTAATCGCTCCAATAGCGCCTAAAGTAGGGCTAGAAACAAAGTTCCATCCTGTATTATTGCCCTGGTTTGTGGAAGCAAAGGCATTAAAAGTAGCACCTCCAGATACATTGATATCTTTCAGTGTTAAGTTTTGACCACTAACAATACCGGAAGCTTTTGTAATAAAAGCTTGGGTTCCAGCTGTTGAACTTTGTAGGGTTACCCCACCAAAGCAGACGGAATTAAATACAATATTGTTTGAAATTAATATGGTTCTAGCTGACTCAAGGGTGTAGGAATTGTTTGAGGTCAGGATTAAAGTCCCTATGTTGATTTCACCAGTGATGTTGGCACCTGCTGCAAAGGTCACTTGGTTAAAGCTCGTATTCGCTAAACTTGATGAATTGCTGTAATAATTCAAAAAGTTTACTGTCCCTGATGGAGCCGTAAAACTAATATTGTAATAAGATTGTTGCGACGTGGCGGCACAACAACTCGAAGATGTATTAAACGTTTGATTCGTTCCTGTCATATTAATTTGAGACGTACCTGCATTGATGGTTAAGTTTTGACCTTCCCGAACATTCCATCCACCTGAGCAATTAATCGTTGAAGAACCTAAGTTCAATATTCGAACATCGTTGTTACAACATGGTTGGGAGTTAAAATTATTCCATGTCTGTGTAGTATTGTTCGTGTTTAGGGTACCATTATTTAAAGATATCGATCCTATTTGTCTATTCGCCTGTAAATTAACCAAACCATTGGCACTTATACTTAAGGACGAAGTAATCGCTCCTGTGCTCACTGATGTAAAGTTAATATTGGCTGCAGAAGATACATTATAGCTCCCGTTTATCTGCGCCAAAGCACTGTATGTGATTGTTGAAGGGGCGTTGATGTTCGTTGATGATGTGGTAACATCATTTATGAAATTTAAGGTTGCTGCTTGGCTTACAGTCAGATTACCCATACTCCATGCCGCAGTATTCGACCATGTACCTGTACCATTGAAAAATACCGAACCAAAGGTTTTTCCACCAGAGTTGATGGTCTTGGTGCCTGTACCCATGAAATACACATTCATAGAGGTAGTCCAAGATCCCTGCGTACTCACCATGGCCAAACTTCCATAGATGTTTAAATTATTTGAAGAACTTGTTGATGCAAAATTCGGCGTGTTAGCAGTAGTAGTCCAAGTCATATCCCTACAATCCGCATTTGGCACATTCACCGTAACCGTTTGACTCGCTGCACTAAACGATGCATTATCGTAGATCACATCATCAATTGAAGTTGGTGGACATTCGCCTCCCGCGCCACCACTACTCAAGGACCAACGGTTAATGTCGTTCCAATTTCCTGTGCCGCCAACCCAATAAAGTGTCCGAGAAACAGAAGAAGAACCCGCTTGTATAGTTACACCGGTATTATTGCCTTGATTGATTGAATTCGTGGCTGTTACACTGGCACCTCCACTGAAATTCATATCCTGAAGGTTACAATAATTCAAGTTGACTACTGCTGTTGCTTTTGAAATTATCGCCTGCGTACCTGCCGTTGCTGACTTAATTGTTATTGGGCCTGAACAAGTTGCGTTGGCATTGAATAAAGTGCTCACCGTAACTGTTCGCCCAGCCTCAAAGGTATATGTTCCGTTTGGTGCTAAATTTAAAGTCCCTATATTGATTTCACCGGTGATGTTGGCACCTGCTGCAAAGGTCACTTGGTTAAAACTCGTATTCGCTAAACTCGATGAATTGCTGTAATAATTCAAAAGATTTACAATCCCTGATGGAGCTGTAAAACTAATGTTGTAATAAGATTGTTGCGACGTGGCGGCACAACAACTCGAAGATGTATTAAACGTCTGATTCGTTCCTGTCATATTAATTTGAGACGTACCTGCATTGATGGTTAAGTTTTGACCTTCCCGAACATTCCATCCGCCTGAGCAATTAATCGTTGAAGAACCTAAGTTCAATATTCGCACATCGTTATTACAACATGGTTGGGAGTTAAAATTATTCCATGTCTGTGTAGTATTGTTCGTGTTTAGGGTACCATTGTTTAAAGAAATCGATCCTATTTGTCGATTCGCCTGTAAATTAACCAAACCATTGGCACTTATACTTAAGGACGAAGTAATCGCTCCTGTGCTCACTGATGTAAAGTTAATATTGGCTGCTGAAGACACATTATAGCTCCCGTTTATCTGAGACAAAGCACTGTATGTGATTGTTGCAGGGGCGTTGATGTTCGTTGAAGATGTCGTAACATCATTTATGAAATTTAAGGTTGCTGCTTG
>JBILCD010000298.1:0-5313 GCA_044353285.1 Crocinitomicaceae bacterium
ACCTCTGCAATTGATATTTATCAACCAGATTTGAGGGCTACTGTGAGCTATACAGACTTAAATGGTGGTCAAATTATGGCCAACGACATACTAGAATATAAAATCAAATGTGTAAATATTGGCTCCGACCCATCGGTTAATACATTTGTTGTAGATACATTAGATATCCGCACGAACTTAGTTCCAGGCACACTTCAAGTTTTTTATGGTCCAAATTCAGGCAACAAAACTGATGCCTTGGCTGACGACCAAGGAGAGTACAATGCAACAAACCGAACCGTTAAATTTAGAATTGGTCCTGGTGCTACGGGGTTGGTAGGTGGACAAGTTAATAACTCTGTGGCTGGAACAGACAGTACCATTATCAAATTTCGGGTTCAAGTCATTGACGATTGTCTCTTATTGAATTGCGATAGTACATTAACGAACTTGGCTTATATTTATGGCAATGGCAATATCTCAGGACAACTTTATACTAACGGGGGAACGCCAAATACTTTTGATGTCAATGGATGTCCAACTTCGGTAAATAGTAATATGATTTTTCATACCGTTGGATGCCCTCCAGCTGCAGTCAGCAACAGTGGGCCTGTCTGTATAGGTCAATCGCTACAGTTTACGGGTCCTTCATCTTCTTTTGCTAATTATTCTTGGACAGGACCCAATAGTTTTATTTCCTCCACTCAAAACCCCCTCATTACCAATACGACACTATTAAATTCGGGAACTTACAATTCCATTATTTCTTTTACTGGTAATACTTGTACTTACAACCTTTCAACGACTGCAGTGGTAAATCCACTTCCTACCGTTAGCTCGAACGTAACGAATGTCGCTTGCTTTAACACCAATACTGGCCAAATTAACTTAACACCAGGTGCTAATCCTACCTATACATATAGTTGGAGTAATGGAGCAACTACCAACCCACTAACTAATTTGGGAATAGGTTCTTACACAGCGACTTATACCGATGCCAATGGCTGTGTTGATTCTTCCACTTTTAACATTACCCAACCGACATTGTTAACTGTAAATGCGAATATTACATCGAATTACAACGGTCAAAACGTTAGTTGCTTTAACTCAACGAATGGAACAGGCTCAGCGGTAGCTTCGGGTGGAACTTCGCCTTACACGTATTTATGGAGCAATGGCTCAACCAATTCAAACCTTTCAAATGTTGGTGCAGGAACCTATATCGTGGATGTTACAGACTTCAATGGATGTCATGCATTTGACACGATCATTTTGGTTAATCCACCTCAAATCACAGCAACTGCCAGCATCACTTCAAATTTCAACGGCCAAAATGTTTCTTGTTTCGGCTCAACCAATGGATCAGCAAGTGTAACAGCTTCAGGTGGGACCCCAGGATATACATACTTATGGAGTCCAGGCGGCGGGACGTCCAGTATCAGAAATAATTTAGGGGCAGGAACCTATACAGTTGTGGTAACGGATTTAAATGGTTGTACAAGCAGTAGTTCGGTTACACTCGTAAATCCGCCAGCTGTAGTTCCCACTGCAGTGATAACGTCAAACTATAATGGCCAAAATGTATCGTGTAATGGCTCTCAAAATGGCTCAGCATCTGCATCAGCCACAGGCGGTACGCCAGGATACACCTATTTATGGAGCAATACGGCCACCACTTCTAGCATCACAAACATAGGAGCCGGAACTTACAGCGTAACAATTACAGACTTAAACGGCTGCGCAGCCTCTGCAAACGTAACACTAGTTAACCCCCCGAGCATAAATGGTACTTCAGCGGTAACGTCAAATTACAATGGGCAGCAAATCAGCTGTTCAAATTCAAACAATGGTATAGCTACAGCTTCGGTTTCTGGAGGAACACCAGGCTATACTTATCTATGGAGTAATGGAGCAACAACAGCCACGGTTTCTAATCTTGGTGGAGGCCCATACAGTGTTACAGCGACAGATTTAAATGGTTGTACAGTAGTCATTTCAGGAAATATTGTGGCACCAAATCCTTTGAATGCACCAGTGACTATTAATTCTAATTTCAATGGCTACAATATAAATTGCTTCGGGAATTCCAATGGTTCTGCAAGCGTAACAGCATCTGGAGGAACACCAGGCTACACTTATTTGTGGTCAAACAATTCCAACTCCAACTTAGCTTTAAACTTATCCGCAGGAAATTATTCAGTAACAGTAACAGATTTAAATGGCTGTACAGCAACTACTAATTTAACCCTTACCCAACCACCATTACTTACTGCAAATGCTTTAGTAACATCAAATTTTAATGGATTTAACGTGAGCTGTTTCGGTTCAACCAATGGAACAGGAATTGTAAATGCAAGTGGCGGTGCACCAGGCTACAGTTATGCCTGGAGTAATGGAAGTAGCAATTCAAATCTATCTAATGTAGGGGCAAATACCTATTCTGTTGTGGTTACAGACATAAACAATTGTACAGCGAATGCAAGCATTAGTTTAATTGAGCCAAACGTATTAAATATAAGTTCAGTAAACCAAAATGTATCCTGTTTTGGCGGTAATAATGGCAGTATAAATGCAACGATAAGCGGAGGCGTAATACCTTACACTTATTTATGGACCAACGGTTCAACTGCTCAAGACATCAATGCGTTAATTTCTGGGTCTTACAGCCTTACCTTAACCGACAATAATGGTTGCACACAATCATTCTCCACTAATATTTCCCAACCCAATCTCCCACTTACCCTCACTGAATCACATTCAAATGTAAGTTGCTTTGGTTTAGCCAATGGATCAGTAAATCTCAATGTAGTAGGAGGCACTAGCCCTTACACCTACTTATGGAATTCAGGAGCTACCACCCAAGACATTTTCAATTTACCTGCGGGAAGTTATTCAGTACAAGTTACCGATGCCAACGGATGTATTTCAAATTTAACAGTAGTTGTCAGCCAGCCAAGTGCAACGCTAACCAATAGTGCAGTGGTGAGTTCAGCTGCATGTTTTGGACAAAATTCTGGTAATATAAACCTCACTGTAGCTGGTGGAACGGGCCCCTTTAGTTTTTCTTGGAGCAATGGATCTTTTACTGAAGACCTCACCAATGTTTCTTCGGGCAATTATTCCGTAAACATTACGGATGCCAATGGATGCACTACATCAGGCTCGTATACTATTGGTCAGCCTAGTTTACCATTAGCGGTTAGTGAAATCCATCAAGACATCTTGTGTTTCGGAACTTCAACAGGAAGTATTAATGTTACAATAAGCGGAGGCACTGGACCATATACTTACTCCTGGAGTAATGGGGCTTTAACAGAAGATTTATCATCCATACCAAACGGGACATATGTTATCACTGTAAACGATGCAAACTCGTGTACCACGACAACTTCAGTAACCATATCCCAACTTTTTGCACCTATATCTTTAAGTTCAACTCAAATCAATGTGGCTTGTTTTCAAGGAAATACTGGATCAATTGATTTAACAGTAGTGGGTGGAGCACCTAATTATACTTATAATTGGACAGGTGGATTTGTTACCCAGGATATTGGACAGCTAGCATCTGGTTCTTATACTGTAGTAGTTACAGATTTATATAATTGTACAAGCGCGCTCACAGTTAATTTAACGCAACCAGCTACACCAGTTATTTTAAACGAGACGCACATCGATAATTCTTGTTCAGCAGGAATTACTGGTTCTATTAATTTAAGTGTCGCAGGTGGTGTCGGTCCATATACGTACCTCTGGAACAACAATGCCACAACTCAAGATCTTTTCAATCTTTCCTCGGGTCTGTATACTGTTCAAGTTACAGATGCTTTAGGTTGTGTAACGCCATTAAGCATTCCAATTGCTGACCCTACAAATGGCATAAACGTTACAGGAGTAATAAGCAATGTACCATGTTATGGATTTGGTACGGGTTCAATAAATATAACAGCATCGGGCGGTTTACCCGGATATACTTATTTATGGAGCAACGGATCAGTGACAGAAGACATCTCATTCTTAGTTGCTGGAACCTATTCCGTCAATGTAAGCGATCAATCTGGCTGTCAATTTTTCACATCTTTTACAGTAAGCCAACCAGATTCTGCCCTTACGTACATCCAAACGATTCAAAACGTAGTATGCTTCGGACAAAATACTGGCGTAATTTATATGAATGTATGGGGTGGAACACCACCTTACTCATTCACATGGTCTAATGGAGATACAACTCAAAGTGCCTACAACTTAGTTGCAGGGACTTATTCAGGATTCATAACTGATGCCAATGAATGTAACTCCTTTGTAACAGCAACAATCACGCAACCACCTTCAGCGATTACAGCCTCTGCAGTTCCATTAAACATAAGTTGTTTTGGAACCAATACAGGAAGTATCAATTTAACGCCATCAGGTGGTGTACCGCCATATACTTTCTCATGGTCAAATGGTTCAACTACCGAGGATATTTCAAATGTTCAAGCCGGAATATATTCAGTTACTATCATGGATTCTATTGGTTGTACCCATAGTGTCTCCACTACCATCACCCAACCTGCCAATGCTTTGTCGCTTGGAGTAAGTACGGTGAATGTGTCTTGTTTTGGTTTGAGTAACGGAAGTATTAACCTAACCCCTTCTTTTGGAACCACTCCTTATTCTTATGCTTGGTCCAACGGTGCAAGTTCTCAAGATTTAAACAATGTGGCGGCAGGAATTTATACAGTTACCACCACCGATGCCAATGGATGTATTGCTATACTCACAGCTCAAATCACGCAACCCGCAACTACCTTGGTGTCTACCATTCAGCATACTGACGTTCCTTGCCACAATGGTGCATCGGGAACAGGAACAGCCGCAGGACTTGGGGGAACACCTCCCTATTCATATACTTGGAGTAATGGACAAACCACTGCTTTTGTAGATTCACTCCTTGCAGGTATTTATTCTGTGGTTATTTCCGACAACAATGGCTGCACATCCTCGCAGTCCGTTTTAGTCACTCAACCTGCACCTATCGTTATTCAATCCGCCAATGTCAATAACCTTTGCTTTGGACAAACTTCAGGAAGCATTGCCTTAACTGTTTTTGGTGGTGCTGTGCCTTACGCTTACCTCTGGAGCAATGGAGCTACCACCGATTCTATTGGTGGACTTGGCGCTGGTCCTTATTTTGTTACCGTTACCGACGACAATGCATGTACTGCTACCTATTCTGATACCATTACCCAACCTGCTTCATCCATTGCACTGAGTGTTTTGATTACCAACAACCTTTGTTTTGGTTATGGTAATGGAGCCATTGACCTCACCGCAATAGGAGGAACAGCGCCCTAT
>JBILCD010000172.1:0-5308 GCA_044353285.1 Crocinitomicaceae bacterium
TAAACCTTTTTGCTGGTCATTTGAAAACACAAGCGGGAATCTCAAATGTTTCCGTTTCTATCAATGATCTTGAATTAATTGTAAAGTTCTCGTGTGATTTTACCTCTGTATCAACTTTACAAAACGGCCTAAAAAATGCTTTAGTAGCTATTAATAATATTAAAAACACAGAAGATTTAAATCAAAATTGGTTAAGTTATGATGGTGAAGTTCTTAAAAGAAATATACCAATTTTCTCTATCACATTATCTGATCACATAAAAGAAATGGATATAGACTTGTTGAAAACTGGTAGTTACGCGTCCATTAATCGTTTTGATCGTCCAATTGTAAAGGTTGAAAAAGGGGGAGCCAAAATAAACCCAAGTAGAACGGCATGCATGCTTAAGGTAAACACGTATGATTTACACAAAAATTATTCGTTAATAGATAATTGCATTTACCTAAGCCCCAAAAAAAATAAGTAATTCTGGAAATATGAAAAAATTAATATTTTTTTTATTGTTGATTAATTTTTCGAATGTAAAATCTCAATCAGAGTTATTAATTCCTAAAGAGGCAATTACTGTATTCAGTATTAACAACCTAAACTTGTTGCAAAAGATATCCGTGGATGAACTAATCCAATATGAATTTATGGAAGAAGTGCACCAAGAATTATTCGATGGCTCTACTTCTGAAAAAACATTAAAGGATGCCGGTATCGATTTCAACCAACGATTGAATGTATTTTATGGTAAAAATAATGATTATGAGTTGTCTGGATTTACCTTCGGAGTTAGTGATTTAAGTAATCTTTTTGAGGTGTTTGATGATTTTGAAGAACTCCAATCCAAATACGATAACACAAAATTATATGGTTCTTTTTTTAATAATTTAATCATTAAAAACAATTGCGCTTTGTTGATTAGATGTGAGCCATCAAATGAATTAGTCAATCGGAAAACAGACTCAATATGGTATTCTCGAGGCAAATTACCTCCTTTTGACTTTAATGAGGAAGCGTTTAATGAGGAAGTATTTAATACGGAAGACAGCACTTATTTAGAGCCAATAATATATGATCAAGAAGAATTGCCTATTGAAATAGATGATCCTAATGAAAAGAATTATAATGAACTTAGAGATAGTGTTCAATTAAAATTACAGGAGGCTTTACTTACCAATCTACTAGATGCATTATTCATAGACAACCTAAATCTCGTAAAAAATGATTCTAGGTTTTCTGAACAATTAACTCATCCTTGTGAAGCGACATTTTATTTTGATAATTCAAGAAGTTTTAAAACAGCAAACGGACTTTGGTATTTCCAAACAATTATGCCTTCTATTTATAAAGATCTTCAAGACCTATATACAGGAAACATCATTTTAGGAGATCTATTTTTAAAAGAAAAATCCATAGACTTTATGGTGAAAACCTATTATGGTGAAACGTTGGGGGATATTTATTCAGAAATGAATGATGCTAAATTTGATAAAAATGTCACCAAATATATTCATAAAGGAAATTCTGCATTTTTTACTTACAACGTTAATATGAAAAAGGCATATGAAAAAGCCTATAAGACCATCATGCCCATTATCTCTACAGAAAAAAATGCAGATGTTGCAATGAATGTACTCATGCTAGAATTACTAAATGAATTTGTTGATAAAGACGCTATATTTGACACCTATAAAGGTAGTATGTTCGGAACATTCAATGGTATTAAGAAAATAAATACTAAGAAGATCGAATTTATATATGATGAAATAACTTTCGAATACGAAGAGCAAGAAACTGAAGCTGTTGAAGACATGCCTGTCTTCACATTAGGATTTTCTATGGGCCGGGAGGATATACCAGAAATTATATTAAGAAACTTTGGAAATTTAACCAGTAAATTTGAAAAGCACGATGATTATTGGGTTTTAAATAACGCCATTCTAGATGCTGCTCCATTGTATATGATCAGTAAAAATAATTTATTTATTTTTACTAATGATGTGGATCTCGCAGTAAACCATTCAGATGGTTACGGAACAAATTCGCTCTCTAAAAAATTAGTGAGGAAATTAAAGCGTGCAGGTTTTATGAATGGTTATTTGGATATCGCAGGCACACTGAATCGATTCCCGAGTGATTTACTCAACAATGAACAAAGCGAAATGATAAACTCCTTGAAAGGGAAATCTGGAAAGATGTATCTAAGCTCTTCAAAAACAACAAATAAATTGACAGCATTCAATCTAAATTATGAATTCAATGGTGCTGAATATTCAGGGCAACATTTATTAGACCTAATAAATACGGTTTATATTTTCTCAAAATAATGCCATGATAAAAAAGTCATTGATAATCATTATTTTATCAATATTACTAGGTCTATTTCTTTATTTTAGAACTTCCTTTGAGAGCAAAAATAATAAAGTAAGAATCATAGATCGCCTACCTGACGCTGAATATATAGGAAGCTCCAGTTTATTAGATTTAGCAAAAGAAACCAGCCCACTCTTATATTTTTATAAAATAAAAAATCGAGATTTATCAAGTGTTGAATTTTTGCTGGCTCAGGCAAAAAACTTTGGTGTAAATGCACAAGAAAAGGTGTATTTTTTCTATGATGAATCTGGGGAAGGCGGATTAATATGTAAGGTGACTGACAGCGCTAAGGTTCTCCTTGCAATTGAAAATTTTAACGCCAAAAACCCTGAAAAAAATAAATCTCAAAATAAAAACACCGTGTTTTTTAATGATCAACTAAAATTAAATTTTCACTGTGGTGCTGATTATTTATTACTGTATTCTGGGAAAAAATTTCCGGAAATAGTTAAGCGAGTAAGTCAGGCAAAATTCAATCAGGAATCAAAGTTGTGGAAGGAATATTTATCCCTAAAAGTATATAAAAATGAAAATACAACGGTTTTTGCTACATCGAAAAAAATAAAAGAATTGGGATTTGATTATGCCTTGTTTTCTCATAATTGTGATTCAGCAAATGTTTATATTAATGGATGTCTGCATAACTATAAAGGCTTAAACCCATCCATGCTGAAAAGTGGAAAAGGCTTTGTTAATAGTTTAGAGAATAATCGCTCAATAGAATTACACATTGATTCAAAAGACGTAAATACAGGTAAAGACTTTCCATTTAAAGCGTTGTTGTTTGAACAAGGAAGTAAAATAAGTTTTCCTACGGCTGCCTTCATAAATGCTTGGGGTGGAGAATTTTCATTTTCAGAAGGAGGAAAAGAAATTGTAAAAGAACGAGTTATTGTTTCAGAGATGGATGAAGATTTCAACGTATTTGAGGTAGTAAAATACAATAGTGTTGAAGTCCCTAAGTATTCGTTAATGTTTAATACCAATGAGAATGGAGCTTCTTTCATTAAGCTTTTATTGAAAAAAGGGATTCTCCGCCCTGAGGGCAAGTACTATAGATTCCTTTATTCTCCTTTACTTAAAATGGAGAAAAATGAAAATTATTACTTATTTTATTCTGGGGAAAAAGCACCGAAGATTGATCAATGTGATGAAAACAAACTTTATTGGGAGTTTTGGAAAACAAACTGCTTATTTAAAATAGAATCTATGTCCCGAAATGACCTTTTTATAAGTGCTAAAATACCTGCCAACAGAGCAATAGAGAAGTTAAAAAAAATAATGAAGAACTAGTTTAAGATCAATCCATATGATTGAATGCAAATTGATCTTGATTTTCTGCAATCCAATCTAATAATTCATTTACTTCCTGTAAGTCATTAGAGGTTACCAGTTGTGTTCTATACTCCTTGAAATGACTTATTCCCTTAAAGTAATTGGTGTAGTGTCGTTTCATTTCAGCGATGGCTAAATTAACGCCTTTCCAATCCACACTCATTTTTAAATGGTCCTTAGTAGCTAAAACTCTTGCCCTAATGTCTGGAGGCGGCAGGTGTGTACCGGTAGCCAAAAAATGCTTGACTTCATTGAAAAACCATGGATTTCCAATGCTGGCTCGGCCAATCATTATGCCATCAACACCATATCTATTTTTGTATTCAAGTACTTTTTCAGGAGAATCAATATCGCCATTTCCAAAAATTGGGATATGCATCCTTGGATTATTTTTCACTTCTCCTATTAAAGTCCAATCAGCATCTCCCTTATATAACTGTACTCTAGTTCGACCATGAATTGAAATAGCCTCAACACCAACATCTTGGAGCTTTTCTGCAGTACTAACAACAAATTTAGATTTATCGTCCCAGCCCAAGCGAGTTTTAACCGTTACGGGTAAATTGGTCGCTTTAACAATCTCATCTGTCATTCGAATCAACTTAGGAATATCTTGAAGCATTCCAGCGCCTGCTCCTTTGCACGTAACTTTTTTAACCGGACAGCCGAAATTTATATCAATAATATCTGGATTTGTTTTTTCGATTATTTTTGTCGCTTCTCGCATGCTATCAATATCATAGCCGAAAATCTGAATACCAACAGGGCGCTCATATTCATAAATATCCATTTTCTGAACACTTTTCGCAGCATCACGAATTAATCCCTCTGAAGATATAAACTCCGTATACATTAAATCAGCTCCGTGTTTTTTACATAAGGCCCTAAAAGGTGGGTCGCTTACATCTTCCATTGGTGCTAGCAAAAGTGGAAAATCTCCTAATTCTATATCGCGTATTTTTACCATTAATTACTTAAATAAGTGGGGTAATTGATCTTCGATATTTTTTAAATATTTTTTTAAATCCTGCTCATTCTCTTTTTTTAGCACCAACAACATTTCATTTGATTCAACCACAATCATATCGTCTAAACCTTCTATTAATACCAATTTATCATTTGGCACATGAATCAAACAATTTGATGAGTTATATATAAATACCTTTTGTCCTAGCACGGTATTGTTGTTATCATCTTTCGCTAAGTGGTCTGTCAAACTTCCCCACGTTCCCAAGTCACTCCAATCGAAATCAGCTAAAACGACAGCGATATTTTTAGCATATTCTAGTATTGCGAAATCAATTGAAATATCATCACATTTTTCAAAAGCCTCCGCTATCATTGATTTCTCTAGATTGGTGCCATAAATGGTTAAATCATTGGCAAACAATTCAAATATTGTGGGTTGAAATTGCTCAAACGCTTGAAGAATAACAGACGCTTTCCAAACGAAGATCCCAGCATTCCAATAATAATTGCCCGCGTCTAGAAAAGACTGCGCAATATCAAGGATTGGCTTTTCTTGAAATTTCAACACCTTATTTACGCTGCCTGCCTTCCTACTTTCCTGTTGATCAAATTCAATATAACCATATCCAGTGTCTGGAC
>JBILCD010000173.1:0-5268 GCA_044353285.1 Crocinitomicaceae bacterium
GCTAAATCCTAAATAAACATCTTTAATTGATGGGTTATGCTCCAATAGAATTTTCAATTTATAGTATGAAAAATAGAGCGACTCTGAACTTTGTGCAAGATTAACAGAATTTTCAAGCAGGCTATCATTTATAGCTTTCTCAATGTGTGAATCTCCTATGAAGATTTTGGTAATGGAAGGATCAAGGCGTTCTGATGTTGCTATTTCATAATTAATGAGTTCCAATATGGCAATAAAAAGAGTGATAAATACAAGAGGTATGCTAACAAACAATGCTGTTTTTTTTATAAACTTTATCATACTTTAAAATTGAAAATAAATGAACTGTTGTTCTTTGCCACCAAACCAAAATATAGCCATTATTAATGCATAATACATAGCATATCTAATAGGTCTTTTCCATTTTAAACCTAGATTCGCAATAGCATAATTTTCTTCTCTGCCAAGCCATTCAATAATCATAAAAACAATAAGAAGAAAAAAAAGATAATCCGGTCTAATACTTGGAATTAAAAATAGAGATTTTGAAAAAATGCCCGATATGTATGTTAATGCATGCCCTAAATTTTCCGCTCTAAAAAAAATCCAAGCAAACGCAGTTAAGCTAAAAGTAATTGTAATGGATAGCAAATCTTTTAGATTAGGTAGATACCTTCCTTTTGCGACAATTTCAAGGTTATTTCTATTTGTATTAAATAGTATTGAAGGCATTATGAACAATGCATTTAGAAAGCCCCAAACAATAAAAGTCCAATTTGCCCCATGCCAAAAACCACTAACAAGAAAAATAATAAAGGTATTCCTTATACTCATCAACATTCCTCCTTTACTACCACCTAATGGAATATAGAGATAGTCTTTAAACCAAGAAGAAAGTGAAATGTGCCATCGTCTCCAAAATTCGGCAATGTCTCTTGAAAAATAAGGAAAAGCAAAGTTTCTTAACAAGTCTATACCGAAAAGTCGAGCTGTCCCTAAAGCAATATCGGAATAGCCTGAAAAATCGCCATAAATTTGAAAAGTAAAAAATAGAGCTCCTAAAACAAGTGTGCTTCCTGAATAGTCTGCGGAATTATTAAAGATTAGATTGGCAAATTCAGCACATTGGTCAGCAATGACGACTTTCTTAAATAATCCCCATAAAATTTGTCTTAAACCATCAACTGCTCTAGAATAATCAAATGTTCTCTTTTTTTGAATTTGAGGTAAAAGATGGGTAGCTCGTTCTATCGGGCCAGCAACTAAAAGAGGAAAGAAACTTACAAAGACAGAATAATCGATGAAGTTCTTCTCTGCTTTTATGCGGTCTTTGTAAATATCGATTACATATGATAAGCCATGAAACGTATAAAATGAAATTCCTACGGGCAAAATAACTTTTAATGTCCATGGATTAACATGTAATCCTACATTTTCTAATGCACTTGCAAAAGATGCAGCAAAGAAATTGTAATATTTAAAAACACCAAGAAAACCAAGGTTAACAGAAATGCTTAACCAAAACCAAAACTTTTTTAAATTTTGATTTTTAGCGTCCGACATTTTTATTCCTGTATAATAATCAAGTAGTGTTGAAAAGATTAAAAGAAACAGAAACCTCCAATCCCAGCAGGCATAAAAGAAATAGCTCGAAACAAGTAATAAAATATTTTGAAGTTTTAAATTTCCTTTTGTCGCAAACCAATAAAGAAAGAATATAATAGGTAAGAAGATTGCAAAATTTAACGAGTTAAAAAGCATATTTTCTGTCGATTTTTATAATGTTAGTTATTTACACGGACTTTTAGTATAACTCACATGGGCGAATTGGCGATGTCAGGGGATTAAAAGTACCAAAGCTTATTGCTGGCACTAAATTACAAAAAAAAAAGGTGGGAGATCAATGAAGTTCTTCCACCTTGCTATTGCTAAAGCGCTGTTATTGGTAGATTTTATTTGGGTGTAAAAATATCTAATACATAACATAAGATTTGTTACTATTACTTATATAATAATGAATTTTCTTTTCTTCATCCCATGCACCAAAAGTCAAAAAAATAGGTTCATTTGGTATATAAGTTAATTCATTTTTGGGAATAATAAATTGATACTCATTGTTTTTCGCTAACAATATTGCATTAGTAGCTTGGTCACATCTGGTTGACGCTTCATCTTCTAGAACATTAGCTACACATAAATTATTACCTTGGGTAACTGAATATTTTTTTTCAACGTAGGGATCTATTACGTTGTTTTTATTTATGTCTGTGCATATAGTAGGTACGTACTTTGAAAAAATTGTAATAAGTACGTAATCTTCATTAGTATAATATTTTGCTGTGAAGTCCTTTTCGACGACTATAGTTTTTACTTGAAACTGACTTTGAGCATCTGCTGCTCTGTACATTAGCAACATTATTGCCATAAAAAATAACTTTTTCATTTTATTTAAATTTTAAATTTTGTTCCTACTTTTTGGCTAAGCAGTTCCGCCTCCCGAATAACCTTTCGGGACAGGCCGTTTTTTTTTTTTTGAGTGGTTTCTGGACTCCACTTTTTCTTTATAAATATTTTTAATTATATAATAGTAATTTATAATTAATTATCTGATTTTCTAGAACTTACTTATAAAGTCAGTTTGTGAAGGAGCCAACACTAATTAGTACATAAATATAGTAATTAAAGAATTGAAAAGGTTTGAAAATTTCAATGTTTATGTAAAATAAATAGTAGGAAATGAATTATTTATTTAAGTTAGGTTTCAAATTCAGATGCGTAGCATGGATGCGTTTGTGTAGCAACTCGAGGTCTTGGAAAAAAAGCTATTTTGACTATTGGATTATGAAAATGTGGTTTAATTACAACGAGGTCTATTCTCCTTTTTCTTGGTGATTTTCACGAAATAATTTCATCTTTTTGCGATCATTTGAGGTACAATTTTTACAAATCCCATTTTCTTCGATGATAGTAGCTTCCATTATGACCCTGAAACCAATTTTACAAGATGCTTCGCTTTCATGATATACTTCTTTGCAGGTTGCATTCAAATAATGTGGTTGATTTACCCAGCTTCCCCCTTGCACGATTCGACATTTATCAATAGCATTTTCAAATAATGGATTTTGTATTCGTTCAGCGCGTTCAATCACCTCCCAGTTTTGCTTTAATTCGCTGATTATATTAACAATTTTTTGTTCGGTCCATTTTTTTTCCATTGTTTCTAAACAACCACTATAATTGTTGTACAATTCCAGAGGATTCTCATACATCTTTATAGGAAGTTCTTCTGTAATAATTACCCCATCTATATCTATAGGCCCTTTGTTAAGATCACTATTTTTTTCATCAGTTTTTATTTGATCTTGTTTTTTGTCGGATAACCATTTCGTAATTTGAAGTTTACGTATTTTATCCCTGAAAGAGCTATCAACAGAATTAAAAGCAATGTAGTTTTTTAAAATCTCGTCAACAGATGAATTTGGGCTGATATTGTAAAATTGAAGCCTTTGTTCTATTATTTTTTTGTGTTCGGGGCTTCCTGAACTAACTAGTTGGGTTGTTTTAGTATATGGATCTGTAATATATATTTGTTTATCTTTTGAGGTTGAATCATAGAATATTGAAGAACACCTATTTATTAAATTTTTAAAGAAATTATCAGGGTTTGCAGTAGGATTGTCATTAGTCCATTCGGAAACATTTCCGAACATGTTATATAATCCGAAAAAATTCACTGAATAACTTTTAACCTTTGCCGTTAAAAATGCCCCATCATCTCTATAGTCTTTGACAATTAGATCCGAATTTAAATAAATATTTCCAAAATTAGCGGTATAGCATCCTTGTTCATTTCTGATATACGGTAATTTCATAAATGTCATATTTGGCTGATCTGAACCAGATGCATAGGACCATTGTTTTGAATTAGGTAATGTAAATTTCACCCCGACATAGTTCGACTTTTTTTTGTCATTCATTTTATTTAACTCCTCATTGTAGCGTTTTGTACGCCAATCGCAGTAGGCTTGTGCCTGTTTCCAAGATACGCCAACTACAGGATAATTATCGTAGGCAGGATGCCAAAAATAATAATTTGTCATAGGATCAAAGCTGGAATATTTGAATTCATTCGACCAACATAAGGTATCTGGATAGGGATTAATGCTGTTTTTCACATCATTATTGAAATCAGTATAGATGTAGTTCCAATTTCGAGGATCAAATTCTTTTTGATGGTTAATTCTTTCTTCACTAGAAAAATACATGTCACTAAGTAGAAAAGCAATTTCTGCTGAGGAATAGTCTAATTTTGTTTCCCAATTCAGAACGAAATATTGTCGTTTTTGGAGGTCTATATTTTCTGTAACTGTATCCGTATATTTTCCCCACATTTTTTTTTCTTCGCCCGAAACTCTAACGAACAATTTACATCGGGCAATAGAATCTCTTACCCAATTGACAAATTCTCGATATTCCGCATTGCTTACCTCATGATCCGAAATATAAAACGAAGCTACATTATCTACACTAACTGCGCTAGGGTAAAGCAGTGTAGTATCTTCGCTTAGGTAATTTGCACCATACCCCCCACCATTAATTAATGTCCCCCCGGGAACAATGGTAATTCCCTCACAATAATGACTTTTCATATAGGGAGCGTAGGCATGTTTCTTATTGCTTTCATTTGATGTTTGCTCCATTAAACGAATAATTTCTCCTTTTCGATTTATAATAGCAAATTTATCGAGATCTGAATTTCTTTCAATTTGATTTTTATTGAAAAAATCATGTGGATTTATATGATTTTGAGAAATATCAACATTGACCATAGCCTCGCCATTCTTGAATGATCCATAAGTAAAGCCACAACAACCCTCATCATACATCACTCCAAATGATCTATTGAATACTTTAGTGCCTTTTGTATCTAT
The DNA here is from genome assembly GCA_044353285.1 of Crocinitomicaceae bacterium. GTDB lineage: Bacteria > Bacteroidota > Bacteroidia > Flavobacteriales_D > Crocinitomicaceae > UBA952. The sequence goes on from JBILCD010000173.1 coordinate 4,911, forward strand.
AAAAAAAACTTCTCCTAAATTTCTTACAGCCGCCAAACCTTCTGAAAAATGTGTTACAGCATCATATTTTGGTTTAATTACCCATTCACCTTGATGATTAATAAAACCGAATTTATAGTTTTCGTGAGCCATGCACAATCCATTGTGAAACTCTGGGTATTGATGAGTTCCTGCACCACCAAATGTCCCATTAATAATAAAATCTATTGCTTGTTCTCCTTTTTTGTTGATAAAAAGGTATTTAGATTCAGTAGAGTCGATCACAACACATATTCCTTCAGAAAACCAGGGGGTTTCACCAGCAACTCCTCCGTAAATAGTAGGAATAACCTGATCTCCAAGATGATTCAAAAACCCA
>JBILCD010000174.1:0-5262 GCA_044353285.1 Crocinitomicaceae bacterium
AGCTATTCGACCAATGAAGCCTAACCATCCGTATTTTACTTGTTCATCAAGTTTTAGCACCACGAATAGTTTTAATTTACTAATGTTAAATCCATTTTGAAAATACATTTCACAAACTCGTCTAGAAGTTCCTACGATTATTTCCGTACCATCGTATAGATCGTTTCGCTGCTTAACCTTGTTTCCTTTTTCCAAAAGCAAATCTAGTGTTAAGTCCCTTTCTTTAATAAACGGTGCCAATTGATTCGCTAACTCTTGGGCAAGTATATTATTAAGGCATAGTATAATCATGCGTGGCGCCCCTTCCTCAGGTTCAGGTATGGTGTGAACGATAAGATCTTGGATCAAGGAAATAGATGGAGATAAAATCGACGCACAAATTGCCGACTGACCTGACTTTATGGCCTTTACTATTTTCAAATGGTGTGCTTCGCTACTTTCTGTACTGCTCATAACTTTGGATTATTGAGATGCCTTTGATGATCTCTTTTCGTTTTTTTTGATAAATTTAATTCCATCGCTTTAGTTAAATCAACGCCTGTTTGATTAGCGATGCAAACAAGCACAAAGAGTACATCGGCTAATTCATCGGCTAAGTCTAAATTTTTATCTGATTCCTTTTCGCTTTGTTCGCCATATCGTCGTGCCATGATTCGAGCTACTTCCCCTACTTCTTCCATAAGAATAGCAGTATTTGTTAATTCATTAAAATACCTGACGCCATGGTCTTTTATCCAATTATCAACTAATTTTTGCGTTTCTGCGATCGTCATAGCATTAAATTTTTGATGACAAAAGCCACTTAGATACATACTTTCCAATAATATCAAACTCTATATTTACGCTATCTCCGACCTTCAGCTCGTGAAAATTAGTATTGTGATACGTATAAGGAATGATACAAACTGAGAAGGATTCGCTGCCAGAATTCACTACGGTTAAGCTTGTTCCATTAATAGTTATTGACCCTTTTTCCACCGTAATTTCCTTAGAATGATGCGAAAAATCATATTTCCAACTTCCATTTTCTTCCGAAATATTGGTGCAAGTTGCGAGGCCATCTACATGACCCTGAACGATATGCCCATCGATTCGCCCATTCATCAACATTGAACGCTCGAGGTTTACCTTCGTTCCTACTATCCAATTCGATAAATTGGTCACGGACAATGTTTCTTTTATTGCTGTTACTACGTAAGATAAGGTAGACTTATCAAGATCAACTACGGTAAGGCAACAGCCATTATGGGCAACACTTTGGTCTACTTGTAATTGGTCAGAAAAAGCAGCTTGTATGGTAAAGTTTACATTATCTTTTTCGATTTGAATGGCGACTACTGTACCCATTTCCTCAATTATTCCTGTGAACATAACTCGCATTAATTAAATAATCCTCAAAAGTAAGGGGATAATTGGACTATCCCAAAGTTAATTTATATCCAACTCCTCGAATAGAATGAAAAAACTTACCTTCTTTATGATCAGCCTCAAAAATTTTACGATATGATAAAATATAATTATCAATTGTTCGCGGCGTTGGAAATTGATCCATGCCCCAAATTTTATCTAAAATCTCATCACGGGACAGTACGATTCCAATGTTTTCAGCAAAGAGATGCAACAAATCAACTTCTCTTTTTGAAAAAACATGCAGACTTTTCCCTTGCGAATCAAGTACTTCAAAGGTGTTAAAATCAATTGATTTATTCCCAATATTAAGAACGTGATGGATGGTTTTTTTTGATGGAATCGCCAATAAAATTTTGACTTTCAAAAGTAATTCTTCTAAATCGAATGGCTTAGGTAAATAATCATTTGCACCTGCTTTCAATCCGATTACTCGGTCTGAGGTCATTCCTTTTGCAGATAAAAATAAAATGGGGACTTCACTGTATTTTCTGATTTCCTTACAGACCTCGATACCATTTACACCTGGCAACATAACGTCTAAAATAACTAAGTCGCTGGAAGCTAATTCTGCTGCTTTTTCAAATGCAAGATGCCCGGATTGATAGCCAATTACATCGTACCCTTCATAGCTTAAATTCATCTTAATAGAATCTAATAAGACTGACTCATCTTCCACCAAATAAATCCGCTTCATTGAAAGTAGAATTAAACAATTATGCTATTTTTGTTGTGAAATTACTTAATTCTTTCTCAACTATGAAAAAACGTCTTCTATTATTGCCCGCTTTATTGTTTCTGGTACTTTCTTTCGGCTTTTCTCAAAGCCAACTTCCCAGCTTAACGAAAGTTATTTTTGACAAAAATATTCCATTAACCATCATTTCGGCCCCTGATTTAAATGCCATTCAGCAAGAAGACATAACACGCGATAAAAATGGGGTGCTGTATCGAATTGGGGTTGATCGGGCCGCAAATATTACCTTAAGCAATACAGGTATTTGGAAAACGCTACCAAACGGCGACCGACAGTGGCAAATACATGTCAAATCTCCGGGGGCTGAGGCCATCAGCTTTCTTTTTGAGGTATTTAAGATCTATGGTGGAACCACTTTGAATATTCAGGATGTAACTGGAAAACCATTACATAATACGCTTACATCGAAAGATGTTGAGTCGCACTTTATGCAAAATGCGGCATTATGCTTTGGTGATGAAATGATATTGACGCTTCATGAACCTGCCTATACTAAAGCTTCTGAAATTCTTATCGATCGAATTATTTATAATTACCGCTCCACCGGAAATCCATCTGTTCAAAAAATCAACGAGTCGGATGCTTGCGAAATCAATGTGAATTGTAGTCCAGTTGGTGACAATTGGCAAGACGAAAAAAAGGGCGTGGCGAGAATCTATGTGGTAGAAGGCGGAGGTGCAGGCTGGTGTACAGGTTCTGTGGTAAATAATACCGCTTTGGATTGTAAGCCTTTATTTTTAACGGCATTGCATTGTGGCGTTAGCGCTACTACGGCGAATATGAACCAATGGAAATTTTATTTTCGATATGAATCTACGAACTGTACCAATCCATCTACAGCAGGTACTTTAGATGATTATTTCATAAGCGGATGTGTTCGTTTAGCTGACGCCGCTGACGGTGGTGGAACTACTGGTTCGGATTTTTTACTGGTTCAAATGGGAACACTTGCCAATCAAGCAGCTACCATTACAACCATGAAATCGGCCAACTTCAGTTGTTATTGGAACGGCTGGGATGCCAACACTACAGCAACCACAGGAGGAGCTTGCATTCACCACCCAGCAGGTGACATTAAGAAAATATCCACTTTCAATGGAACGACTGTTTCAACAACTTGGGGTTCTGTTTCAAACACGCACTGGAGAGTTACTTGGTCCGCTAATTCAAATGGACATGGCGTTACAGAAGGAGGGTCATCAGGTTCGCCACTATTTAATAACAGCTCTGGAAGGATTATTGGAACACTTACTGGTGGTGGTTCTTATTGTACTGCCTTGACCTCTCCTGACTTGTATGGAAAAATGTCTTACCATTGGACGAGTAATGGAACACCAAACAACGAAAGATTAAAAACATACCTTGATCCGGGGAATACTGGCTTACTGGTCTTAAATGGATCCTCTAACCCTTGTTCTTCTCCTTCGGCACCAGTGGCAAACTTTTCAGGCACACCTACCACAGTAAATGTAGGAAGTAGTGTTTCTTTTTCCGATATGAGTTCTGGTTCTCCTACATCATGGGCTTGGACCATTTCAGGAGGTGGCTGGACCTACAGCGGTGGTAGTAGCGCCACATCGCAAAACCCAACAGTAACCTTTAATACAGTTGGGCAATATACCATTACGCTTGTAGCAACCAATTCCATTGGTAACGATTCTGAAATTAAAACCAATTACATCACCGTAACACAACAAACAGGCCCATGCACGCCATCATCCTCCCAATGTGATGAATACATAAACAACGTCCAACTCAATACGATCAACAATACGTCAACGTGCGCCACAGGAGGCTATTTGGATTATGCCAATATCTCTACCTCCCTTGCTAAAAATAGCGCTTATGCAGCTACCATTACGCCTGCTATTCCTGCCGGACCTGGGGCCTACACCAATGATGAAGTAGCCATTTGGATAGACTACAATAACGACCAAGATTTTACCGATGCAGGAGAACAAGTTGGGTATGTACTAGTAGCTGCGGGTTGGTCCAATGTGTTTAACTTTACTGTTCCTTCAACGGCGACAGTTGGTACGACCAGAATGCGCGTTAGGATTTCCTACTCTAATGATGGTGCCATAACGCCATGTGGAAATGCCAGCTACGGAGAAACAGAAGATTACCGAATTAATATTACTGCTAGCTCTGGTTTAGATGCATTAATGGAGCTACAAGTTCCGATGTATCCAAATCCAACAGCAAACGAGGTATCAATCGATTTAAAAGATATCCACGATATTACAACCCAAGTGAGCGTGAAAGACCTCTTTGGAAAAGTGCTTTATGAGAACCTTCAACCAGAATCTCTTTTGAACATACAAATGGCATCACATGCAAAAGGGTTATACCATGTCGTAATTGAAACGACCCAAGGACGCATCGTTAAAAATCTAATCAAAAACTAAGCAGTCTCTGACTTAAGATTCAAAAGCCTCGCTCATTTGCGGGGCTTTTTTGTTTAATTTTGTAGCATGAAGGTTTATATTCGAAGTGCTGACTTCACTGCTCAAATTCCCTCTTCACCGGGTGTTTATAAATACTTCGATGCACAAGATGTCATACTCTATGTTGGGAAGGCTAAAAATCTCAAAAAACGCGTATCCTCCTATTTCGTAAAAAAGCATCTTGACGCCAAAACTCAAGTATTGGTAAAAAAAATACACGCCATAGAAGTGGTGGTCGTTGATTCTGAAATAGATGCCTTATTGTTGGAGAACAACCTCATCAAACAATACCAACCACGATATAATATTCTACTGAAAGATGACAAAACTTTCCCATGGCTTTGCATTAAAAATGAGCCTTTTCCACGTTTATTCAGTACAAGAAAAAAAATAAATGACGGCAGTAAGTACTTTGGCCCTTATCCCAAAGGGAGAAGCATGCATGTCATCTTAAATTTAATTAGAGAGCTATATCCACTTCGCACCTGTCATTTAGACCTAAGTGATCAAGCGATTTCGGCTAAAAAACACAAAGTTTGCTTGGAATTTCATTTGAAAAGATGCTTAGGTCCTTGCGAAAATATAGCCCTGAAAGAAGCATACACCACAAACATTCAAGACATCGAATGGATTTTGAGTGGAAAAACCCAT
>JBILCD010000033.1:0-15067 GCA_044353285.1 Crocinitomicaceae bacterium
AAAATTAACAAAAATCCCTTGTGCGGTTTCGGGTCGCAAATAAATTGTGGATGCATCACCAGCAACAGAACCCATTTCCGTTGAGAACATTAAATTAAATTGCCTTACTTCCGTCCAGTTTTTAGTGCCCGAAATTGGACAAGCGATTTCAAGGTCAATAATTAATTGCCTAACACCATCAAGATCATCATTTGATAAGGTGCTTTTAAATTGAGATTCGATTTCAATAATCTTCCCTGCATTTCTAAGGATATTAGGATTCGTTTCGCGAAACGTTGTTTCATTAAAGTTATCGCCGAATTTTTGGCGACCTTTTTCAACTTCTTTTTCGATTTTTACTTTTATCTTTTCAATGTGTTCCTCAATTAATACATCTGCACGGTATCGTTTTTTCGAATCTTTATTGTCAATTAATGGGTCATTAAAGGCATCAACATGTCCGGATGCTTTCCAAATGGAGGGGTGCATGAAGATAGCGGAGTCAATACCTACAATGTTGCTGTGCATTTGAACCATGGCTTTCCACCAATATGCTTTAATGTTGTTTTTTAGTTCAACACCAAGTTGACCATAATCATAAGTGGCCGCTAATCCATCGTAAATTTCAGATGATGGAAAAATAAATCCATATTCTTTTGAATGGGAAATAATCTCTTTTAAGGTGTCTTGATGTTCCATGCCCCAAAGATACGTGCAATATTTTTGCTGTTATTTAATCTTCAGCAACAATTTCAACAATTGATATTGAATTATGTGAATCAGAATTGATAAATTTGATCCTTATGCGCTTCTATTTAAACGAAAAGGAATTTATTGAAACCGACTTTCCCATCGATTTATCGATAGGAATAGCAGAAAATCAAACCTTAAGTGCTTGGTATGTAACGCCCCCCAAAATGGAGGTTGTTAGAGAAAATGGTTTTCTTGGTAGTGTCGAAGAGGGAGGCGATGTAAATTTCCGATCTATTTGGTTTAATCCGCATGGACATGGAACACATACAGAATCTTGTGGTCATATAACGAAGGAAATCTTTTCAGTTAATAAAGTGCTAAAATCCTACTTTTTTCGAGCGCTTTTGATTTCTTTAATGCCAGAAGAACAAGATAATGGCGATAGGGTAATTACTATTCCGAGGCTCCCAAAAGGAATAAATGTAGAAGCATTGATTATTCGAACGGTTCCAAACAGTAAGCAAAAAATCACACAGAATTATGCCGAAACAAATCCTCCTTTTTTGGCATTGGAAGGGATAAAAATGCTTAATGAACATGGTATAAAACACTTACTATTGGATTTACCCTCTGTTGACAAGGAAAAAGATGGTGGTGAATTAGCTTTTCACCATAGTTTTTGGGAAGTGCCTCAAAACAATCGCTTGGATAGAACCATAACCGAATTGATCTTTGTAGATGATGCTACGGAAGATGGCGAGTATATTTTGGAATTGCAATTAGCTCCATTTGAGAATGATGCTAGCCCGAGTCGACCAGTATTGTATGCCATTTCGACTATAAACTAAAAAAAAGGCCAAAGCCCTTAAATCTTAATTAATACAGATTGATGTGTAGCGAATGAATAAAGAACAGGGGTTTACTATATTGTTGTTTAAAAAAATTGAACGAATTACTAAAACTAGAAAAAACTGCCTCTCCAAGCAGAAATCAATTTTCAATATAATAAAACGCCCTGTCTTTTCTCCTTATTTCATAGTAAATATAAATTCGTCAAATTAATTCATCTTACTAAATGACTGAAGGTATCTTTTTTGTGAATATTAGATGCGTTCAAATTATAATTTTTTATCGCGGTAGTATGATTGTGAGCAAATTACGTAGTTACACGTAGATTAATATACGTAACCTTATGTAATTTAAACACGTTAGAAACCAAATAGATACGTAAACATTTTTTTTCATTGATATTTGTTCAATAACTAAAAAGAAACAACATGAAAACAATTTTTAATATTAAGTCAGTACTTGTTGCTATAATAATACTGACCATCTCCACTGGTTTTTCTCACCAAGGTAATGAGACAAGAAATTATGATGATTTAGTTCAGGTTGTTGCTAATTCAGCAAAGGGCACTGCTAGAATTAATTGGAGTGACAATCGAATTGAAATGATTGAAATTTCGTCTTCTAATGGACAATATATGCCAACAATCCCTGTCATGGGAGCAACAGAACTTCATTTAAATGATTTAATTGATGGAACTTATACCATTACTTTTAAATCAAATGAAACCATTCTTTACTCAAAAACTATAGAAATAAACAGATAATCTCCAAGTCTACCTTCCTTAGTTTATTAAGAGAGCCTCGGCTCTCTTTTTTTTTATAGAATTTTTAGGCTTGAAAGTCCACCATCAATGTGTATAATCTGTCCGGTTATCCACTGGTTTTCAATTAAAAATTTTACGCCTTGAGCAATATCAATGGGTTCCCCAATTTTTTTTAAAGGATGTCTATTGATTGCACCTTCGCGTTTTTGATCCGTATTTAATAGGTCTTGTGCAAGAGGCGTATTCGTTAAAGATGGAGCTACGCAATTTACCCGAACGTTCGGCGCCCATTCAGCAGCCAAGCTTTTCATAAGCCCCTCAACTGCTCCTTTTGAAACGGCAATAGAAGAATGAAAACTCATGCCCTGAGCAATAGCAATCGTGCTAAATAAGACAACATTACCATTATTTGCCTTGAGGGTTTTATGGTAAAATTGTAAAACTCTAATCGCACCAATCACATTGGTTTGTAGATCATTTAGAAAATCACTTTCTGTAAATCGGTGAAAAGGTTTTAATTGTATCGTGCCCGGACAATAAACGATACTTTGTAAATCTGGTAAATCTGGGAGGTCATCAGTCAAAACGTTTAAGGTTTGATGCTGTGCCGTGCCTTCGCCACCGCTTCTTGAGAATATAAGGCAGTCTGAGGGGCCGAGTAATTGAACAACCGCCTGACCAATGCCGCTGTTACCGCCAATAATTAAATGCTTCATAGGAATTAGTTCACTTTATTTGACAAACAAATGTTTTCTTAACTTGTTTAACATTTACTTGTATCAATACCGTAAATGTGGTATTTTTGTATCGAATAATTTGTTATTTATAATTAATCTAAATAAAATACATGATAACTGTTACTGATCAAGCTAAAAACCAAGCCATTAGATTAATGGAAGAAGATGGGAAAGCGGGTTACTTTATTCGCGTTGGAGTTCAAGGTGGTGGGTGCTCAGGTTTAATGTATCAACTTACTTTTGACAACCAAAAATTAGATGGTGACACAAATATCGAAGACAACGGCGTAACGGTTGTTGTGGATAAAAAAAGTTATTTGTATTTGATAGGTACAGTATTAGATTTTTCAGGAGGATTAAACGGAAAGGGCTTTATATTTAAAAATCCAAATGCCGATCGGACTTGTGGTTGTGGAGAATCTTTCTCTGTTTAAATACAATTGAACTGAACAAATGGCAAATTATACCGAAGACGATTTAGCGAAAGAACTCAAAGATCAAGAATATAAATTTGGTTTCGTTAGTGATATAGATACCGATACTATTCCTATTGGACTTAATGAAGATATTGTTCGATTGATATCCTCAAAAAAAGAGGAGCCTCAATGGATGCTAGATTATCGCCTAAATGCCTTAGCAATTTGGTTAACGATGAATGAACCCTCTTGGGCTCATGTGAAGTATAAAAAGCCTGATTTCCAAGCGATTGCCTATTATTCAGCTCCGAAACAGACAAAAAAATACGAGTCCTGGGATGATGTTGATCCTGAGATGAAAGCTACGATGACCAAGTTAGGAATATCGATGGAGGAACAGCAACGATTAACCGGTGTAGCAGTTGATTTTGTAATGGATTCTGTTTCTGTTGCCACTTCGTTTAAAGAAAAGTTGGGTGAATTGGGCATTATCTTTTGTTCTTTCTCTGATGCTGTTCAAAATCATCCTGAATTAGTAAGGAAATATATGGGTTCGGTTGTTCCTACCCAAGATAATTTTTATGCAACGCTAAATGCTGCAGTCTTTACCGATGGATCTTTCTGCTATATTCCGAAAGGTGTTCGTTGTCCAATGGAGCTTTCAACGTATTTCAGAATTAACGCTGGTGGTACCGGACAATTTGAACGAACCCTTGTTATTGCAGATGAAGGATCTTATGTTTCTTACTTAGAAGGATGTACAGCACCGCAACGTGATGAGAATCAATTGCATGCAGCCGTTGTAGAATTAATTGCATTGGAGAATGCCGAAATAAAATATTCAACTGTTCAAAATTGGTATCCGGGAGATAAAAACGGATTGGGAGGCATTTTTAATTTTGTAACCAAAAGGGGAGTGTGTGAAAAAAACGCTAAGATTTCATGGACACAGGTAGAAACAGGCTCTGCCGTAACCTGGAAATATCCTTCTTGTATTTTAAAAGGAGATAATTCAGTTGGTGAATTTTACTCCGTTGCTGTTACCAATAATTATCAGCAAGCAGATACCGGTACCAAAATGATTCACCTGGGCAAAAACACCAAATCCACTATTATATCTAAAGGGATATCGGCAGGGAAATCTCAAAATTCGTATCGTGGCCTAGTTCAAATTCATAAAAATGCCCATAATGCGCGAAATTTTTCGCAATGTGATTCACTTTTAATGTCGAGTGAATGCGGCGCACATACTTTTCCATACATTGAGTGTAAGAACAGCTCAGCTAAAATTGAGCACGAAGCTACTACCTCAAAAATAGGAGAAGATCAACTATTCTATTGTAAGCAAAGAGGGATAAGTGAAGAAAAAGCGATTGGTTTGATTGTTAATGGGTATTGTAAAGAAGTATTGAACCAATTGCCAATGGAATTTGCGGTTGAAGCACAAAAATTATTAACGATTAGCTTAGAAGGGAGTGTTGGTTAACTACTCTCAATAAATAAATAGTAAAAGTATGATTACGATTAAGGATTTACATGCAAGTATAGAAGGAAAGCCGATATTAAAAGGACTAAACTTGACAGTTAAGGCAGGTGAGATACATGCGATTATGGGGCCAAATGGTGCCGGAAAGAGTACGCTTGCGTCGGTATTAGCAGGTAGGGAAGAATACGAAATCACTCAGGGGGATGTAAATTTTAATGGGGTAGATTTGTTATCCCTTTCAGTGGAAGAAAGAGCGCGAGAAGGATTGTTTTTGGCCTTCCAATATCCAGTAGAAATTCCCGGTGTTTCAAACATAAATTTCTTACGTACCGCCCTTAATGAAATAAGAGAACATAAAGGCGAGAAAGGAATTTCTGCAAAGGATTTCATGTCTTTAGTTAGAGAGAAATCAGCATTGGTTGAATTAGATAGTAAATTAGCCTCTCGCTCTGTTAATGAAGGATTTTCTGGAGGTGAAAAAAAGCGAAATGAAATTTTTCAAATGGCCATGCTCAATCCTATATTATCGATCTTGGATGAAACAGATTCAGGCCTAGATATTGACGCCTTACGAATTGTTGCGAATGGGGTAAATCAGTTAAAAACCGATCAGAATGCAACCATCATCATCACACATTATCAGCGTTTATTAGATTATATTATACCTGATTTTGTTCACGTTTTATATGATGGAAAAATTGTAAAATCTGGTGGGAAAGATCTTGCTCTTGAATTGGAAGAAAAAGGATATGATTGGATAAAAAATAATACGCCTAATTGAAAACTACGGAAATGGAGCCAGTCACCAAAGCAACACTTCAGGTATTTAGGAAGAAACTATCTCCCGCTAAATTGTTGCTACCAAGTTCATTTATCGACGCTAATGAAAAGGAGCTGCTCGAAATGGACTTTCCTAATTCCCGACAAGAAGCTTGGAAATATACGCGCTTGAATCGTGTTGCAAAAATTAATTTAGAAAGTACCCCGTCTTCAATAATAGAGTGGTCATCATACCTAATGGTAAAAGATGCTTACAATTTTGTCTTTCAAAATACAGAATGTATTTATAAATCCCCGGATTTACCAAAAGGAGTTTCTATCAAAATTGGAGATGAAATTGGAGCGATAGATTGGTTGTCTTCTATCAATGAAGGACATGTTGCAAAATTAAATGTTGCTCATGCTCAGAATGGCTGTGTAATAAATATTTCTGATGGCGTACAGGTTGATAAACCGATACAGTTACTATTTATTTCTGATGGACCGAAACAACCAAACTTTTGGAGAAATCAACTACAGCATGGGAAGGGGGCAAAGGCCGATATTCATGTTGGTTATTTTTCAAAAGATGCGATTGACTCTTATTCAAATGTTCATTGGAGTGTCTTTTTAAAAGAAAACAGTCACTTGATAATGACAAAAATTCAAAATGATGGCGATGCAAATTATCATTTTTCAACAGAAAACATTTCTCAACTAAAAGACTCTAATTTTACCTTAAATACGCTTACTCTTGATGGAGCTTTTGTCCGAAATGATGTATTAGTTAAGGTGGAAGGTGAGAATTGTGAAACACATCTGAATGGCGCCTACATAATGAAGGATAGCCAACACATTGATAACCATACGACCATAGACCACATTTTCCCGAATTGTAATTCATATGAATTGTATAAAGGGGTGATGGATGATAAATCGACGGCTGTTTTTAATGGTAAGGTATTCGTAAGACCAAACGCTCAGAAAATTAATGCTTTTCAATCCAATGCTAATGTTTTACTTAGCAATGATGCTGCAGTTAACTCAAAACCCGAATTGGAAATATATGCCGATGATGTGAAATGTTCACATGGCTCTACAACAGGTCAACTGGACGAGGAAGCTATTTTTTATCTTCGTAGTCGTGGCATATCAGAAGCAGCTGCTCGACAGCTGGTTGTTGCCGCATTTATGCAGGATGTCTTTTTAAAAGTAGCTTCAAACGAGTTAAAAAGCTATATTTATCAGCAATTAGCGGTTCGCTTTAATTTGTATTTACAAGAGAAAGATTAAAAACACCTCTATTTTCATGATAAAAAATTAAAATATGAAATTTCTATTGCTCGTATTTCTATTTCCAATTTTTGTATTTACCCAAACAGAACAAGCGTTTGTGATCTATAATGCCAAAGGAAAAAAAGTGAGTATTGCTAAAATGACTCGAGAATCAATCGATGCACAATTAATTTTGTTTGGTGAGTTTCATGATAATCCCATTTCTCATTGGTTAGAATTAGAATTGCTTAAGGAGTTATATAATCAAAAGGGCAATAAGCTAATCTTAGGTTTCGAAATGTTTGAGCAGGATCAACAAGGAGTCTTAGACCGTTATCTTGCCGGTGGTATTACCGATAGACAGTTAAAAGATTCTTTGCGCCTTTGGCTAAATTATTCTACGGATTACAAACCGCTAATATTGTTTGCTAAGGAAAACAAATTAGCTTGTATCGCTTCCAATGTTGAGCGTAAATATGCATCATTATTGTTTAAAAGTGGTCGCCTTGCGTTGGATACTATTTCGCCGTTAAAAAAGAGCCAAATGGCCGACCTGCAATTTCCAATTGATACAACGCTAAGTCAATATGCAAGTTTAAACGAGATGGCGGCGCATATGGGCGGGTGGGGTGGAAATACTTTAGAGGCGCAAGCCCTCAAGGATGCGACAATGGCAAAATATATTTTACAAGAACTAAGGGAAGACAATCAAATTATCCACTATAATGGCGCTTATCACAGCGATTATTATCAAGGGATATTATGGTATATCCAACAAAGTAAGCCATTAATAAAGGTGACTACCATCTCAACGGTTAGTCAACAAAAGGTTAATAAATTGGAAAAAGAACACCTTGGGAAAGCAGATTTTATTATTTGCGTTACGGAATCAATGACGAGTACCCACTAATTTATTTAAATCCCCGCCTTTTCTTCAGCGCTTCGTATGCGTCTTGAATTTTTTGAAACTTCTCTTTTGCCCCTTTTTGATATTCTTCGCCCATTTGGGCTACTTTATCTGGGTGATAAGTTACAGCCATTTTACGATACGCTTTTTTAACTTCTTCATCAGTTGCAGAGGCATCAATTCCTAAAATCTTGTAATCAGAGTCTACATTTCGGTAGAACATATTTTTTACACTATCAAATTCAACTGCGGAAACGCCCAATTGACTAGCGATACGTTCTATTACGCTCATTTCGCTTTGTGAAACACTACCATCTGACTTGGCAATGCCAAATAAATAATGCAAGAGCTGAACGCGTACTTCAATGGGTAATTTTAGACGGATTTCCGAACAAATTTCCTGCATTGGAATTTGTCCCGAATCTATGTACGATTTTAGGGATTGTAAATGCTCTGGCGTAAATTTATTTCCAAACTGATTGGTGAAAAAAGCCTTGACAAAATCTAATTCTGCTTTTAGTACTTTACCATCTGCTTTCATTACGGCAGCCGAAAGAGCCATAAGCATCGTTTGAAAATCGAAGCGAGAAGACTGTCCACGAAATCGTTGGAATGGATCAGATTGATCATTATCAGATCTTCCTTTATTGTTTTGTAATTGATCAATAAATCCACCAATAATAAACCCAAGAAAGCCAAAGCTGATTCTTTTGGTTATGTAAAAAGCGGCAATGCCAAAGATAAATTTATACAAAACGTTTATTTTAGTAAAGGGAGCATACCCCCTTTACAAAAGTAATAAGATTATGCAATACCTTTTAAGTTTCTTGCTACAAAGCTACTTAGGGCCTCTCCTTTAAGTAATCCTTGCGCTAGAAGCGCTAAATCGGTTAATTGCTTAATTGTTTCTTGTTGCTCTTTCTCAGGTTTAGATGTTAATCCTGAGACTGTTGGATGATTTGAATTGATTGTCATGGTATACATTTCTGGGAAAGCACCATAAAAACCGCCACCTCCACCTAGTTTTTGTTGTTCCATCATTCTTCTGATAAATTCAGGTTGTGTTATTACAATTGGTGAATTATCTTCGCTCATGCTTTCAAATTGAATGTTGAATTTCTCTTTGTTAATGGCATTTTCAAAAAGCCCTTTTAAGGTATCTTCCTCTTCTTTAGATAATTTTGATGGAATATCCTCAGACTTTCGGATCATTTTATCAATAGTGTCAGCATCTACTCGTACAAAATTAACTCCCTCATTGCTTTGTTCTAATTTTGGTAGCCAATGTGAAATTAATGGACCGCCTAAATTTAACACATCATAACCTCTATCTTTTGCATTTTTCACATAGCTATATTGGTCCTCAGCATTATTGGTATATAAAACAATTATTTTACCATCTTTATCTGTTTGTAAGGCCTTAATTTTTTCTTTGTATTCTTCAATAGTGAAATACAGATCATCGCTATTTTTTAATAATGTAAATCCGTTTGCTTTCTCCGAAAATTTATCTTCGGATAACATACCATATTGCACAAAAACTTGTAAGTCATCCCATTTCTGCTCAAAATCTTTGCGGTCTTTCTTAAACATTTCCGCTAATTTATCGGCCACTTTTTTGGTAATGTGAGACGAAATCTTTTTTACATTGCTGTCGCTTTGTAAGTAAGATCTAGAAACGTTCAATGGAATATCTGGCGAATCTATAACACCATGTAACAAGGTCAAAAACTCAGGAACAATTTCTGCTACGCTATCGGTAATAAATACTTGATTGCTGTAGAGATTAATCTTATTTCGCTGTACTTCGACGTTTTCTTTAATCTTAGGGAAATACAATATCCCGGTCAAATTAAATGGATAATCTACATTTAAGTGGATATTAAATAGGGGTTTTTCAAAGGTTGCGGGATATAACTCTCTATAAAAAGTATCGTAATCTTCTTCTTTTAAATCGACAGGAGCTTTTGTCCAGGCGGGTTGTGTATTATTAATTTGATTAGGAACTTCAACAGCTAGTCGCTTAATATTGCCTTTATCATCTTTTTCACCTTCAGGGGAATCAATGTATTCGGTTTTCATACCGAAAAAAACAGGTGTTGGAAGAAATTTACAGTATTTATTTAAAACACCTTCTACTCTCGCTTTTTCCAAAAACTCTGCAGATTCCTCATTTATGTATAGAATAATATCTGTTCCACGATCTTTCTTTTTAACATCGGTAATTGTATACTCTGGCGAACCGTTGCTCTCCCACTGCACAGCTTGTGCTCCCTTTGTCCTGGACAAAGTTAAGATTTGTACTTTTTCTGAAACCATAAAGGCTGAGTAAAAGCCTAATCCGAAATGACCAATAATCTGCTCTGCACCTTCTTTTCCGCTATATTTTTGAACAAATTCCTCCGCGCCTGAAAAGGCTATTTGATTGATGTATTTATCGATCTCATCTGCGGTCATTCCAATACCATTATCTCTAATTGTGAGTGTTTTTGCAACTGGATCTAAAATAACTTCAACCTTAAGCTCTCCGATTGTTCCTTTAAATTCGCCGTTAGCACTGAGTACTTTCAACTTTTGTGACGCATCCACGGCATTGGAAACCAATTCCCGCAGAAAAATCTCGTGATCTGAGTATAAAAACTTCTTAATAATTGGAAAGATATTTTCCGTTTGTACGTTTATTTGTCCTGTTCTCATTTTATATTTTTTTCTTGTTTTACTCAATCGATGTGCCAAGCAAAATATGCTGACAACTTGTCTTAAAATATGGTTAAATTTTGACGCTTTGTCCTTTAATAGGCATTAATTTCTGTAAATTTGCTTCATGATCGTAGGGATTCAGCTCTTTTTTGCGTTGCTTTTATTATTCGGATTTTATAAATTAATTGATACCCTCACTATTTTTAAAGCTTCACCTTATAGCTCAAAATCACTCAAATTTGCCTTTACCTTAAAAGTAATTGCTGGCGGGCTTCTTTTTTTAATTTATACGCAATATTATCCTGATCGCTCTACAGCGGATATATTTAAATATTATGATGATGGTGAGATTCTATATTCTTCCACAAAATCACACCCTCTTGATTTAATCAAAATCATTGCGGGTGTTGAAAACCAATTTCTCAAAGAACAGCACTTAAATAAAATGTCGTATTGGTACCGTCCTTATGATCATGGCCTACGAAATGATAACCGAATTGTTATTCGAATTAATGCGTTGCTTCATGTTATTAGTTTTGGTAATTATTTTATTCATGCGCTTATTTTTATTTTCCTGTCGTTTTTAGGCTTGTTTTATCTTGCTAAATTATTTTATGCCGTTTCGGGTAGTAAGATAAAATCCTATTTCGCTGCTTTTCTAATACCCTCTGTGTTTTTTTGGACATCTGGTGTCTTAAAAGAAGCCTTATTAATCTATGCTTTGGGTTTATTTTGTTGGTCTATTTTTAAATTGGCTACTTCTTTTAGTTGGAGTGCATTAATTTTAGCTATACTGGCCTTTCTTTTGTTGTTTTCGATTAAAATTTATGTGCTCGTAGCCATACTGCCCGCTATTCTGTTTTGGTTTCTTTGGATGCGGTTTAAGGTCTTCTGGAAAGCTTCTGTTCTTTTTTTAATAATTGGTTTCTTGTGCTCTATTTCCCTTGTTGTTTTATTTCCCACAATAGATTTAGTGTCTCTTTTAGTAGCAAAGCAGCATGATTTTATTCGTTTATCGCTAGAATTCAATGCAGGAAGCGCTATCCCAATGGATTATTTGGAAGAAAATATCGGCTCAATTCTTAGGTCTACACCCTTGGCTTTAGCACATGTTTTTACGCTTCCTTGGTTTTCTCATGTTAAATCATGGCTATACATAGGTCCTTTACTAGAAAACCTTTTTCTTCTCGCTTCTTGTTTAGCTTCGATATACTTTTTTCACAAGCCTTCTAAATCAGGCGGCCAGTTTCTTGTTTTTGCAGCCATTTTCATTTTCACCTTGTACACTATCATTGGATTAAGTACGCCTGTCATAGGGGCATTGGTACGGTATAAGATTCCGGCACTTCCTTTTTTGTTTTTTAGTTTGTTTTATGGTATTGACCTAAGGGCAATGCCATTACGAATAAGTCAAGATAAACGGATTATTTGGATACGAAAGCAATTATAATTGGTGTAAATTATGTGGAGTGAAAATCTAAAGAGTAGCTTTTAAGTGGCATATAAAAATAAATCGGAGTCCTTTATTAGTGGTAGCGGTTGGCTCTTTTAAAACTGCCGAAATCGTTGAATCGAACTCCAAAGTTTCGCATGATGGCATGCGACTTAGCAGCGGCTAATTGCCTTAAGTAAAAAGGTTCGTTAACAACGAAATGATGAATGGCATGTGTTGCCCCAAAATTAAAGCAGAAAAGGTGAAATGGAATCGTCCACCATGCGTTTAATACTTGCGTCTGCTCAATAATATTCCCTTTTTCAATATCGCCATAATAGTGCATATTTGAGGTTATAAAGTGAAGACAGAATTGCCGAATTAAATTAGGGGCAATTAAACCAACTACGAAGGGTGTGCAAAACGCTAACATGGGTGCTGTGTATAAACCCACTCCGAAATACATTAAAAGACTAAGAACTAAATAGAGATACCACATCAGGTATAAGGGTATGCCTAAAGGTAACATCCCAAATAGAATTGTTTTTTTCAATTGTTTAAAGTCCTCCGATTTCAATTCGCCATTTTGATGAGCCATTTTTATCTCTTTGGAAAGACGTGGGTATCTTAGAACAAAAGAAAGGAGCAGATCAGGTATAATTATTAATCTTAATAAGCTCCACTTTTCACCGTTGCTTACTCCTCGTTCTTCTATATCTGTAACCGTTCCAGAATTTTGGTGGTGGTAATGGTGCCAAAACTTTCTGTACCACGGACTGAGGGTCAAAGGACGAAAAACATAGACGCCAAACATCATAAGGTGATATATCAGCGGATACTTCTTAAAATAAAGGTCGTGAATAAGGTCGTGCTCTAATTCGTGGAGAAAAGAGGTGAAAAAAGCGATTAGTAGTATGCAAGCCCATGATGGTATAAGGGAATTCCACCACATAATAAAGCTACAAACAATAGCAGCAATACTCAACGAAAAGATAAAGAATCCCATGATATTTTGATGGGATAGAATGGAATACTTAGCACGAAGATCCTCGTGAATCTTTTTTATACCTAGCGATATTTCTCGGATATGGGTTTGTGTTTCTAGTTGCATAGTTATTTAGCTAGAACACTTAGTTAATAAGCTTGTTTGTTTTATTAAAAGAAAAGCTTTCTTACTTTACCTTTTTAACAATAAACTCTACCCTTCTATTTTTAGCGTGTTCTTCATCAGGACAAGGAGAAACTACTGCGCCTTCACAAGGGCAGTTAACTTTTAATTTAGATTCCCCGAAGCCAACCCCTGAAATACGAGTAGGTGTAGTTATTCTGCTTTTAATGTATTCAGCGGATGACTTTGCACGATTATCTGATAAGGTTTTATTAGTGCTTTTTGTGCCCCTGCAATCAGTGTGGGAGCCTAATTCAATTACCATTAATGGATATTCATTCATGATTGCAACAATTCGATCAAGTTGCTCTGCTGCATCTGAACGGATTTCAAATTTCCCATAATCAAAATAAATATCTTTGATATCCATTAATTTTGACAAGTCAACTCCTACTTCAACTTTACCAATACTCAAATCTAGTTGATTATTGATGTTTATTTCTCCTGTTTGGGTTGGGGTGTTGCTAAAATCTAGTGTCTTGGAAGCATACTCTTTCTTTTCAAGCTTAATTTCAAAATTTAGTACTTTACCGTATTTAAGGTTTTCTAAAGTTTTCATGAAATTTCCTGTTTTATCAGTTGTGGTACTCAGGATTATTTTTTTAGTTTCTTTATCTACCACTGTAACAGCCACACCTTCTAAGGCTAATTTGCTTTTTGTATCAGTCACGGTTCCTACGTAACTCACATTTGGTCTATTTTCTAATTCAACGTTTTGTTTAACTTTTGGCGTATTAAAGTCTGTCGATAAATTGAACTGCTCATTTTTATGATTGTCTTTTTTTACTTCTACCGTGTACGTTTGATCAGGTTCTAAGGTGATTGTATAGGCACCATTTTTATCAGTTAGTAAGGTAGAAATCACTTCGCCTTTTTGATTTTTAATCTCCAAATTCGCATCTCTAAGCGTGTCTTTAGTATTTAAATCAGTAACAATACCGCTCATAATTACTTTGAAAACAATGGGTCTTAATTGATTGAAGGAGTATACATCATCGTTATTCTTTACTCGATTGGATGAAAAGTATCCTTTGCTATCCATATGATAGACGATAGCAATATCATCACTTGAAGAATTTATTGGAGCTTCAAGATTAATGGGAGTAAATGCATCCTTTCCATTTTTTATTTCAGTAACCCACAAATCAAAACCGCCCATTCCTTTCAAACCGTTTGAAGCGAAAAACAATTGTCCTTCTGGGCTAAACCATGGAAATAACTCTTGTCCACTTGTATTTAATTTAGGACCTAAATTAAGCGCTTCCCCAATTGATCCATCTGCATTGATGCTAGCGACATATAAATCTGTTCCGCCAAGACCATCCGTCATGTCAGATACAAAGACAATATATTTTCCGTCTGGTGAAATTGCTGGATGCCCTGTTGAATATCCACGGCCATTTATATTGCTCGGTTGAATATTACTCCATTTTCCTTTTGCGTTAACCTCCGCAGTGTACAGTTTAATTTCTTTTTTACTGGTCGATTTAGTCGTTTTTTTGTCATTACGGGTAAAATAAACCCTTTTTCCATTTGGGGTCATACAGAATGGACCTTCATTAAATTTGCTGTTGGCTTTTTTCTGAAAGTTTTTCACATTATTCTTTTCATCAACAGTGAAATAACTTAAAAAAGGTTCATCATTTGAACCAACTCTTTTAATGATACCATATTCTCGTCCTGAGATCAGTACTAAATCCTTACTACCTGGATTTTTATATACCCCAATTTCTGCGGCGCTTGAATTAAATGTTACTGCACCTGTATTGAAATAAGGCGAATTAGTTTGTCCAAAAGCAAATATGCTTGCAACAAGGACACAAAAAGTTAAATTATATTTTATCATAGCCTTTTTGGTTAGAAATAACGTGGAGATTTTACATCCGATTTTTTATAATTGAA
>JBILCD010000175.1:0-5246 GCA_044353285.1 Crocinitomicaceae bacterium
CAACGACCAAGGTCACAGACATATATCCTGTATCAGCCGTAAACTGGTGCTGAGGATTTTCTTGGGTAGATGTCCCATCGGAAAAATCCCAAAAGTAGGACACCTCATTGGGTTGGTGAGGAGCACTAATAACAGTTGTGTTCGTAAAGTTGACATTTTGCTTGGCGCACGTTGTTAAGGGATTCATGGTGAAACCTACTTGATCAATATCACCAACAGTGATATAATCATTGATAACCTGAGTGTCTGTGCAACCTGATTGAGAAGTTATAACGAGTGTGACATCATAAAGCCCCAAGGGATAGGTTTGACTTGGCGGATTGGGTCCGTTGAAAGTTTGACCATTTCCGAAATTCCATTGCCAACTCACAATTGGATTGGCTGGATTAGGGGTTGAAGACGTATCTGTAAACTGAACTGTAAGAGGCGTACAACCACCCGTTTCATTGGCAGAAAATCCTGCCTCTATATTGACAATGTTAATGAAGTTGTTTTGAGTGACTGTGCCGTTACAACCCGAAGTGGTACTCACAGAAAGGGTGACATTGAAAGAACCACTCGTTGTATAAATCTGTGGCGGAGGATTGTTTCCAGTAAAAGTTTGCCCATTTCCAAAATTCCAAGTATAGGTGCCTGCAAGACCAGTGGTGTTGTTAAAATTAATAGAAGCAGGCGCACAATTGGTGGTAGGGTTAGCGGTAAAACTAGGCGTAACAGCATTTTGTACAGTGATTTGCTGGGTCACATTGTCTGTGCAACCGGAGCTAGTATTTTGAGAAGTTAGAGAGACGGTGTACGAACCCGCGGTATTAAAAGTAAAGCTAGGATTTTGTTGCGTGCTAGTACCTTGCCCTCCAAAACTCCAGCTCCATTGATTGGCTCCTGCAGTTGAGTTGTCTTGAAAATTAATACTAGATCCCACACAGGCGTTTATGGGCGCAGTGATGCCTGCTTGAAAATTGCTCACAACCACTGAATCTACAAAACTCGACGCGCATCCGTTACTGGTATTGGTAACAGTTAGTTGAATGCCATAATTACCTGCAGTGTTGAAATTGATTCCTTGCGGATTGGCACTGGTTGAAGTCGCTGGCTGCCCACCACCAAAGGTCCAACTATTCGTGTAATTGGCTCCAGAAGAAGATGTATTTGTAAAATTTAAACTTAACGGTACCGTACAACCTAAGCCAGCAACATTAAACCCAACATTTGGAGAAGGAAGCACCGTTATATAATTGGGTTTGACTTCTGAGTCTACTCCACCAACTGAATTGGTAACCACCAGCGTGATCGTGTAAGTTCCTGCATTGGTGAATGCATGTACCGGATTTTGGGTACTCGAAGAAACACCATCTCCAAAATTCCAGGCATAACTAACGATAGCTGCCCCCCCATTAGCAGAGGAAGTGGAGGTGAAAGATACGGGAGCCCCGGCACAAACGCTCAATGGATTCGCCGTAAAATTAGCCACAGGCGATTGAGCGAATACCTGAAGGAAAAATAACGAACTTAAGCTTGCTAGAAGAAACCTCATTAATGAAAATATTTATAATTTTTGACCCAATCAAGACACTAAATTAAGTATAAAAGTTGCTTTTACAGCATACTTTACAGATTGTTAATCTAAGGCTATTGAATTATACCATTTTGAAAAATCATCATATTCTTCTCCTCTTCTCTTTATAACATCCTCAACCTGTTTTTTTGAAATTTTTCCTGTGCCAAAGTATTTCGCTTGAGGGTGGGCGAAATACCAACCACTTACAGAAGCCGCAGGAAACATAGCAAGACTTTCGGTTAAGTAAACCCCTGTGTTTTCCTCAGCATTTAAGAGCTTAAATAGACCGATTTTTTCCAAGTGGTCAGGACAAGCAGGATAACCGGGCGCTGGTCTAATACCCAAATATTTTTCATGAATCAATTCTTCGTTAGAAAGAGATTCCGAACGGGAATAAGCCCAAATCTCTTTTCGTACTAATTGATGAAGGTATTCAGCATATGCTTCAGCCAATCGATCTGCTAAAGATTTAAGCAGAATGGAGTTGTAATCATCATTATTTTTTTCAAACTCCCTTGTTTTTAGTTCAATTCCATGCCCAGTCGTAACAACAAATCCTCCGATATAATCCTTTATGCCACTTGTTTTTGGGGCAATAAAATCAGAAAGTGCTAAATTTGCTTGACCAGCTGCTTTTTTGGATTCTTGCCTTATCGTTCGTTGGGTATAAATCGGATCCATTTCCTCTTCATTCTTATAAATTTCAATATCATCACCAACAGCATTGGCAGGAAATATACCCACGACTGCTTTAGCCTGAAGCCAATTTTCGCTTATAAGTATAGAAAGCATTTCTTGGGCATCCTTGAATAAAACCTGAGCCGCTTCACCCACCACTTTATCATTTAGAATTTCCGGGTATTTACCATGTAATTCCCAAGTTCTAAAAAAGGGGGTCCAATCAATATAATCTATTAATTTATTCAGATCGAGTGAATCAAATACTGTAATCCCTAGGGAAAGAGGACGGATAATCTCTCCTCCATCAAAATTTAAAGACAAAGCATTAGATCTAGCTTCTTCAATAGAAACAAGGTTCTTTTGTTCGAGATGGCGGGCATGATGTTCACGCATCTTATGGTATTCATGCTTTATATCTGTAATAAACGCTTCTTTTTTTGTCCCTAAAAGGCTTTCGACAACTGTCACCGCCCTTGAGGCATCCAGGACATGAACCGCTTGACCTTTCATATAATGTTGGTCTATTTTTACTGCTGTATGTACTTTTGATGTTGTCGCTCCACCAATTAAAAGAGGAATGCTTAAACCTTTTCGCTCCATTTCTTTGGCCAGTAGCACCATTTCATCAAGAGAAGGGGTAATTAAACCACTTAATCCTACGATATCTGCTTTTTCATCAATTGCAGCTTGAATAATTAGATCAGGAGCCACCATCACGCCTAGGTCAATGACCTCATAATTATTGCACGCTAAAACGACACCAACAATATTTTTTCCAATATCGTGCACATCACCTTTGACGGTTGCCATGATTATTTTACCGGATGACGACCTTTTTCCACCTTTTTCCAATTCAATAAACGGTAATAGATATGCTACGGCTTTTTTCATCACGCGCGCAGACTTCACGACCTGTGGTAAAAACATTTTTCCGCTGCCAAAAAGATCCCCAACTTCGTTCATCCCATCCATAAGAGGACCTTCAATCACTTCAATCGGACGCTTATATAAATGCCTACATTCTTCGACATCCTCATCAATAAATTCTACCAATCCTTTCACCAAGGCAATGGCTAACCTTTGTTGAACGGGCACATTTCTCCAAGATAAATCCTTTTCTTGTTTTTTGCCATCTCCTTTCACCGTTTCCGCCAACTCTAATAAACGCTCCGTGGCATCAGGTCTTCGATTGAGGATCACATCTTCCACATGATCGAGTAGATTTTTTTCAATTTCGGAATAAACCGTTAACATAGATGGATTGACAATACCCATATTCATCCCATGCTGAATAGCATGATAAAGAAATACAGAGTGCATGGCCTCTCTCATCATATTATTTCCTCGAAAAGAAAACGAAACATTGGATACTCCACCACTAATTGATGCACCGGGCAAATTTTCTTTTATCCATTTTGTAGCCCGAAAAAAATCAACGGAATTATTGTTGTGCTCCTCCATACCGGTAGCAACAGGAAAAATATTTGGGTCAAAAATAATATCAGTAGGAGAAAATCCTACACGCTCAACTAAAATGGTATAGGAGCGTTGACAAATTTCAATTCTTCTTTCGTAAGAATCCGCCTGACCTAATTCATCAAAGGCCATTACAACTACGGCAGCGCCATAGCGTCTTATTTTTTTTGCCTGCTCCACAAAAACTGCTTCGCCTTCTTTTAAGGAAATTGAATTCACAACTCCTTTTCCTTGAATACACTTCAGTCCGGCCTCAATAATCTCCCATTTTGAACTATCAATCATCACGGGAATCCTAGCTATATCAGGTTCAGATGCAATTAGATTTAGGAATTTAACCATCGCGGCTTTACCATCAATCATCCCCTCGTCCATGTTCACATCTAATATTTGCGCTCCACCATCTACCTGCTCTCTGGCAACGGCTAAAGCGGCATCAAAATCACCTTCGTTAATCATTCGAAGAAAGGCCCTTGATCCTGTAACATTCGTGCGTTCTCCAATATTAATGAAATTCGTTTCAGGTGTCACCACCAACGCTTCGAGTCCTGATAAATTGAGTGATTTCATTCTACAATTCTAGGTTTATAGTTCTTAGCCAAACTCGCAATTGCTGCAATGTGCTCAGGTGTGGTGCCGCAACATCCTCCAATAATATTCACAAGACCTTCGTCTAAAAATGTTTCTATTTGTGCTGCCATCATTTCAGGTGTTTCATCGTAAGCGCCAAATTCATTTGGCAAGCCAGCATTTGGATGAGCGCTAACTGCAAAGGGAGCTTTGCTATTTAATATTTGTAAATACGGACGCATAAGCGATGCGCCCAAGGCGCAATTTAACCCAATACTTAATAATGGCATATGTGATAAGGAGATCAAAAAAGCTTCTGTGGTCTGACCGGTTAAGGTTCGGCCACTTTGATCGGTAATCGTTCCGGAAACCATAATCGGTAGTTTTTCGCTTCGTTGCTCAAATACTTCATCAATTGCATACAAAGCAGCTTTTGCGTTTAGGGTATCAAAAACTGTCTCCACTAAAAGAATATCAACACCACCGTCCATTAAAGCGTTGATTTGTTCCGAATAAGCAAGTACTAGTTGATCAAAAGAAACGCCACGAAAACCAGGGTCATTAACATCTGGAGAGATGGAGGCTGTTCTATTTGTTGGTCCGATTGAACCCGCTACAAAACGTGGCTTATCAGTAAACTCATTGGCAACCTCTTTAGCAATTTTAGCCGATTGAAAATTAATTTCATAAACCGCCGATTCGAGTTCATAATCAGCTTGAGCAATGGTAGTTCCGCTAAATGTGTTGGTTTCAATAATATCAGCTCCGGCCAAAAAATATTGGCGATGAATTTCTTTAATAATCTCCGGTCTTGTTAAGGAAAGTAAATCATTGTTTCCTTTTAAAGATTTATGATGATTTTCAAAATAACCCTCGCGAAAATCAAACTCCGTTAAATCGTGGCGCTGAATCATTGTTCCCATTGCCCCGTCTAAAATTAATATGCGTTCGCGCAACAATT
>JBILCD010000176.1:0-5209 GCA_044353285.1 Crocinitomicaceae bacterium
TGCATCGGACTTGCTCCAACACTTCCTGGTATTAGACTTAAATTTTCAACTCCTGACCAATTTTTGCTTATGCAGTGAAGCACAAAGTCATGCCATACCTCTCCTGCACCTGATTCTACTACTACAAAATCATCACCGTCCTCGATAAGTTTAATGCCTTTGATTTCATTTTTTAATACCAGGCATTCCATCTTTTTAGTAAGAAGAATATTACTGCCTCCTCCGAGAATAAATAAGGATTTATTCTTATTGTCTTTTAAAATAGCAGCCAATTTTTCGCAAGAATCAAAGCGCGTAAACTCTTCTGCCACCTCATCAAATCCGAAGGTGTTAAATGCTTTTAAAGAAATATTTTTCTCAATCATTTTTCAAAATTACTATAAAAGTATAATTCATTTTGAAAAATAATGATAATCAATTGACCTAATCGTAAAAATCTATTTTTCATAACTCATTTATTTATCATTTTTATTAAATCTTTCCGATAATAAATAGAGTTATTAGAACTTCTGTTACTATTTTTGTTCGACACGTTTAAATTCAAAATTTAACTATGAAATTCACTTTATTTCTCATTTCCTTCTTTTCTTCATTTTTGCTTTTTAGTCAAATTGATCCTAATAAAGTAAGTACCTCTTTTAAATTTGAAGAAGTAATTAATTATATCGAGCAACTTTATGTTG
The DNA here is from genome assembly GCA_044353285.1 of Crocinitomicaceae bacterium. GTDB lineage: Bacteria > Bacteroidota > Bacteroidia > Flavobacteriales_D > Crocinitomicaceae > UBA952. The sequence goes on from JBILCD010000176.1 coordinate 684, forward strand.
ATCCAGTTAATGCGAATGAACTCACTGAGTCTGCTATCGTCGCAATGCTTGAAAAGCTTGATCCACACTCAACGTATATTCCCGCTGAGGATGCAGATGATGCACAAACTCAAATAAATGGAAGTTTTGTTGGTGTAGGGATTCGATTTCAGATAGTTAAAGACACATTAATGGTTGTAGCTACTATTCCTGGAGGTCCATCTGAAAAATTAGGTGTGCTTGCTGGTGATCAAATTGTAATGGTTGATGCCATTAATATTGCTGGAGTAGGTATAAAAAATAATGATGTTCGCTCTAAGTTGATGGGTGCCTTAGGTTCTAAAGTTAGTATTGTAGTCTTACGAAAAAATGTTGCTGAACCCATAAAATTTAATATAATTAGGGATAAAATTCCTGTTTTCTCCGTCGATGCATCCTATATGATTACTTCCGAAATCGGATATATTAAGTTGAATAGTTTTTCTAGGACTACTGTTGAGGAAGTTCAAAATAGTTTAAAGGACTTAAAATCTAAAGGGATGAAACAATTAATTTTTGATCTTCAGGGAAATGGTGGTGGCCTATTAGATGCAGCGCATCGTTTGGTGGACGAATTTCTTTCCGGTGATAAATTAATTGTGTATTCTGAGGGTAGATCCCAACCACGAAGTAACCTGAGGGCCGGTAAGAAAGGCTTATGGGAAGAAGGAGGACTTATTGTTCTGACCGATGAATATTCGGCTTCAGCTAGTGAGATTTTTTCAGGTGCTATTCAGGATTGGGATAGAGGATTAATTGTTGGTCGTCGTACTTTTGGAAAAGGTTTAGTTCAACGACCAATTCCACTATCTGATGGTAGTGAAATTAGAATTACCATTGCTCGTTATTATACGCCAACAGGACGATTTATTCAAAAGCCTTATGAAGATACAAAAGAGTATAAGAATGACTTAACACAACGTTATCTTAATGGCGAGTTTCAGAATGCTGATTCTATAAAGTTTCCCGATTCACTAAAGTTTTTGACGCTTAAAACAAAGCGCACTGTTTATGGTGGCGGTGGAATCATGCCTGATATTTTCGTTGCTCTTGACACATCTGATATTACCGATTATTTTGGTGATCTAGTTCGAGGTGGATACATTAATAACTATGTGATTACGTACATAAATAAAAACAGAGCTACCTTAAAATCCATATATCCTAATTTTTCCATGTTTATCAAAAATTTTACATGTGATGATGCTTTTATGGCAGATTTCTTTGCCTTTGTGAAAAAAGAAGCTCCTGAATTAATTTTTAATGAGAAAGAATATTTAATTAGTAAAAAGATGTTGCAAATGCGTATTCGAGCCAATATTGCACAGGATTTATGGACGAGCAGTGAATCTTATCAAATCTTTAATGATTATAATGAGGCCCTTCAAAAAGCATTAGAAGTATACAAACTCAAAAAATACAATTCGTTTAATTTAGATCAGTGAAAAGAAGAGTTGTAATTACTGGGCTTGGCGCATTGACACCAATTGGTAACAATGTCCCTACTTTTTGGTCGTCTGCTATTAATGGAAAAAGTGGAGCTGCTGCCATTACTAAATTTGATACCTCAAAATTTAGGGTGCATTTCGCTTGTGAATTGAAAGGGTATAACGCAAATGATTTTTTCGATCCTAAAGAAAATAGAAAATACGACCTCTTTTCTCAATATGCTTTAGTGGCAGTTGATGAAGCTGTAAAAAATGCAGGAATTGATTTCGAACAATTAAACAAAGATAGAATTGGCGTAATTTGGGGATCTGGAAACGGTGGAATTCAAACGTTTCAAGATGAAATGATGGAATTTTGCAGCGGTGATGGTACTCCACGTTTCCCACCATATTTTATCCCAAGAATTTTAGTCGATATTGCCTCCGGAATAATTTCCATTAAATATGGATTAAGAGGCGTTAATTTTTGCCCTGTATCCGCTTGTGCAACATCTAATACGGCCATTATTGAGGCATTTAATTACATTTCCTGGGGGAAAGCAGAAATGATAATTACTGGTGGATCAGAAGCAGCTATAACGCAAGCATCTATTGGTGGTTTTTCTTCTGCTCGCGCTTTGTCCCTTCGCAATGATGCACCAGAGACAGCCTCTCGACCATTCGATGTTTCTCGTGATGGTTTTGTAATGGGGGAGGGCGCCGGGGCATTAATTTTAGAGGAATACGAACATGCGGTTAAAAGAGGTGCAAACATTTTGTGCGAAGTAGTTGGTGGCGGTATGGCTGCGGATGCTTACCATCTCACAGGAACGCACCCAGAAGGGTTAGGTGCTGTTTTAGGCATGAATGAAGCAATAAGGGAAGCGGGTATATCTCCTGACGACATTGATTATATAAATATGCATGCCACTTCAACGGCTCAGGGAGATCAATCTGAACTAATAGCTGCAAAAACAGTATTTGGTGAACGGAATTCCTTATTCGTTTCAGCTACAAAATCCATGACAGGTCACTTACTTGGCGCAGCAGGTGCAATTGAAGCCATTATCTGCGTTAAGGCGCTTCAAGATGGAAAAGTGCCACCTACAATCAATACAAAAAATATTGAGCCTGATTTTAAGGATTTATTTCAATTTCCTTTGAATAATGCTGTAAATCATCCTATCAATTATGCGATGAGCAATACCTTTGGTTTTGGGGGACACATAGCCTCTGTTATTTTTAAAAAGTTTACATAAGTTCTTTCTACAGAAGGCTGCTTTATTGTGATATCGTTTGAGCTAGATATAGCATTTCAACATGAGGAATATCGTCTTCTAGGTATTCTTTTCCGGTTGAAAAAAATAAATGAGCATTATAGAATCTTTCTAAATGGCTTTGGGCAGAAATTTTCACTGGCACTCGACCGAATTCTTTGCTTATAAAATCCATGCATGCTTTCATTAGAAGATGCCCTTCTCCCTTGCCTCGTACGCTTTCATCAGTAACAACTCGACCAATAGACACTTCTTTATAACTAATACCTTCCGGTAATATCCTTGCGGTAGCCATTATTTCACCTGTTCCATTACGACAAATAACATGATAACTGAGCTTGTCTTTACCATCTAATTCTAGGTAACTGCAGTTTTGCTCTACTACAAAAATTTTTATGCGTAATTGAATCAAATCATGAAATTCAGTTAGGCTTAGTTCCTTAAAGTGTTTTATTTGAAAATTCACAATACTTATTTTATCTTTCAAATGTATAAAAATCAAATAGAATATTGCCTATTTATGATTAGTATATCTAAATTCGAAGTACTTTTACAGGCAAATAAATTTTAATGAATTCACCAATTGTTATTTTTGTTTTCATTGTCCTTATTGTTTTAATTCTTGCCTTTGATCTAGGACTTTTAACCAAGGTTAAGCAAAACAAAATGGTATTTAAGAAAGCCTTGATGTGGACCTCCATATGGGTCGGTTTAGCGATGCTTTTTAGTTTGTTTATTTGGAAAATGGAAGGGTTTGAAAAGTTTGCACAATTTCAATCGGCTTATTGGATTGAAGAGGCGCTATCAGTCGATAATCTATTTGTTTTCTTGTTGATATTTTCGTTTTTTAATTTAGAAGGATATCGGCAACAAAAAGTATTGCTTTGGGGAATAATTGGTGCTATTGTCTTTCGTGCAATCTTTATTTTTTCCGGCGTCGGTCTTATAAATCTAACCTATCTTCCCGAGTTTTCAATTGGTGATTGGCATTTTTCCCTGGGGCATACGGATGATAAATCAATCGATTATGCTACAAATACCTTTCATAAAATTAATGTAGTAATGACCTTATTCGGTTTGTTTCTTATTTATGCCGGAATTAAATCGGGTATTTCTGACGAAGATTCAGAGCGTAAAGATTATGATAAGTCTTTGGCGGTTCGTTTAGTTGCTAAAATAATTCCTCTAAAAACTAATTTTGATGGAGATAATTTTTTTCAGCGGATCGAGCATAAAGGAAAACTAAAGTTGTACGGCACGAAATTATTATTGGTCCTTATCATTGTTGAATCCTCTGATTTGCTTTTTGCAGTAGATTCCATACCAGCTATTTTTGCCATAGCACCCAATGATCCTTTTATTCTGTATTCATCAAATATTTTTGCCATTCTTGGATTACGATCACTATTTTTTCTACTGTCAAATTCTATGGAACTATTTTCAAAACTAAAATATGGACTAGCCATTATCTTGAGTTTTATTGGCCTAAAAATGTTAATTGCCCCGATCTACCACATTGAAACGTTGGTGTCCTTGTTAATCGTAGTGTCTGTATTGATCGGATCTATAGTGATATCGATCTTAACAAGAAAAAAATCGACAGAGCTAGAATAATACGCTCGCTCCTTCCTCGCTTGCAGAAACAATTGATCTGAAATTACCAAAGAGCTCTCGCCCATAACCAAATGTATTATGCCCATCTTTTATCATACATTCACGAAGAGATATTTCTTCAAAATTTGAACATGATAATTCTCCTTTAATAGCATCAAGATGGATGATATCACCGGTTCTAATTTTAGCA
>JBILCD010000177.1:0-5206 GCA_044353285.1 Crocinitomicaceae bacterium
GCATCGCAAACTTGCACAATAGGAGAAATTAAGGAAGTCATTTCGATTTCATCGTGATGCGCACCAATTGCATTAAGTACCTCACCTTTCTCACCGAATTTCTCTGCGACCTTCATTCCAAGAATAGCGTGGGGTAATTCAGGCTCTTCATCGGGAACTTTTCCAATATCATGTAAAAGACCTGCTCGTTTGGCGAGTTTAACGTTTAATCCAAGCTCTGCAGCCATAATAGCACAAAGATTCGCTACTTCACGAGAGTGCTGCAACAAGTTTTGCCCATAAGATGAGCGAAACTTCATTCTTCCCACCATTCGCATTAACTCAGGATGTAATCCGTGAATACCTAAATCGATGCATGTTCTCCGTCCGGTTTCAGCAATTTCCTCGTCCAATTGCTTCTTAGTTTTAGCAACAACCTCTTCAATTCTAGCAGGGTGAATTCGGCCATCAGAAACCAATTGATGCAAGGCAAGGCGAGCAATTTCCCTTCTTACTGGATCAAAACACGATAAAATAATTGCTTCTGGGGTATCATCGACAATAATTTCTACCCCAGTGGCTGCTTCAAGGGCGCGAATATTTCTTCCTTCACGTCCAATAATTCGACCTTTAACCTCATCAGATTCAATATTAAAGACAGAGACAGCATTCTCAACAGCTTGCTCCGTTGCTACGCGTTGAATAGTTTGAATGACTATTTTTCTAGCTTCGCGATTGGCATTTAATTTTGCTTCTTCAGTTATTTCTTTTATTTGAGCCATTGCACCAGTTCTTGCCTCATCAGTCAATGCCTCCATTAACATTTTCTTTGCATCATCGGGTTGCATCCCACTAATTTTAGAAAGTTCAGCAACGCGCTTGCTTTGAATTTTATCAAGCTCCTGCATACGGATCGCTAAACCCTGGAACTTAGCATCAAAATCCTGTTGCAGGCCTTCCGTGACTTTTTCTTTACGGCCAAGATCCTCTAATTTTTGATCAATGTTTTTCTCTTTAGCACGCGCACGGTCTTCATTTGACTGCAGCTTCCTTTCGCGGTCTTTGATCGCCACCTCATGCTCTTCTTTTAGGCGCAAGAAATTTTCTTTGGCCTGAAGCATTTTTTCCTTTTTAATGTTTTCAGCTAGTAGCTCTGCCTCTTTAATCAGTCCTTCACTTTTGGATTTAACCAAAACTTTTTGAACGAAAAAAGTTGCTGTGCCACCACCGACTAAACCCAATACAATCCATAGCACTTCCATTTCAACTAATGTTAATTTAATCATTAATACTACAAGTTGGCCGGTGGTAAGGTCTTAGTCGAGTTGATTCAACTCTTCCGTGAAATCATGTAACGCTCGTTCTATCGAGGAATAATCAGCTGGTACAATTTCCTTTTCTATTTTATTAGAAGCCCCTTTCAACATAAATTGAAGGGAAGACATTGCCAATAAATCCTGAGAATCACTTATTGAGTAATTCGTTTTTAATAGATTTATTGCCTTATTAATATCTTCGGCGGCCTTCAGTACTTTTTTCTCCTCCCCTTCTTGAACGGTGAGTGGATAAGTACGTCCAGCTATTTCGACTTTTAAAGAAATTTTACCCATTTCTTATTTTTTTAGCGCAGCTATACAAATTTCTATTTCCTTAACCAATTCGTCAATTTGCTCATTGCTTCTCCCTTGAGAAAGCACTGAACCATTATCAACTTGTTTATTGATTGCTTCTCTTTCAGACCTTTCTTTTTGCAACTTTTCTTCCAACGATTCATTCCGCTCTTTCGACAGGTGTAAATCCGATTGAAGTTGTTTTATTTCCATATTCAAAGTGTCAATTTCCTTTTTAGCGCTGCTTAAGTTTTGATGGATTCCCATAAACTTAGTTCGCAAAAGAGAAATGCTTTTTTGAATTTGATCTGTCATTTTCAGCAACTTTCTACAAAGTTAATATACATTAGTTGATAACAATATAATTAGGCAGGTATTTTTTTTTTTTGAATACTTACCTTTGAATATGAAAAAAATAAAGGTTCTTTTTGTTATAACCCTACTCAACTCCTCTTCTATATTTTGGTCACAAGTTGACAAAACAACTTACCACTCACCCCTTAGTATTCCGTTAAAATTGTCAGCATCTTTTGGTGATCTTAGGCCCAATCATTTCCATATGGGAGTGGATTTTAGTACGGGTGGAAAAGTTGGATTATCGCTCTTTTCAATCGAACAAGGGTATGTTTCGCGCATTAAAATAACATCCTTAGGATATGGAAGAGCCATCTATGTCAATCACCCGAATGGTGTGACCAGCGTATATGCTCATTGCTCAGGATTTGAAAAGTCCATTCAAAAAATAATAGTAGCGTATCAAGAAAAAAACCAACTTAACGAGGTAGACATAACTTTTACATCCGGTGAAATTCCGGTAACTAAAGGACAGCTTATTGCCTATTCGGGGAATTCGGGGAATTCATCCGGCCCACATTTACATTTTGAATTACGCGACACGAAATCCGAAAAAGCCTTGCATCCATTGGTTCATGGTTTTGACATAAGAGATGTACATGCTCCCATTCCGAGTAAAATTTACCTTTACCCCATCGACAAAAATGGCTATTACCTCAACCAAAAAAAAATCAGCATTGCAGTTGTCAAGAGTGGCGAAAATTATTCAATAAAAACCGGCAAAATTGTCTTGACAAGTGACTTTATGGAAGGAACCGATCGGGTGTTAATTGGCGTAGAAGGAACTGATAAAATCGGAGTAGATTTAAGCGTATGTGGCTTATTTGAAAACGAACTAATTGCCGGAGAAAGCAGCATTTTCCATAGCAGGATAGATACTGTTTCATTTGACCATAATAAATTAATCAATGATTACTGCGATTATTCTGAATACAAACGCAACAAAAAGAAGATTCATAAATTAATACATAAATCGTCGAATCATTTGGATATTTATAAATCAGCCCCCTTGCAAACCATTCAATTAAAAGGAAACGATTCGATTCCTGTTGTAATAAAATTAACTGATGCAAAGCAAAATAGGTCCACACTCAATTTTGAAATCGTTTTTCGTAAGGAATTAGGTGAAATGGTTTCAAACACGAAAACGAGTGCTCTTTATTTATTTCCAGATTCTTCCTATTACTTTGAAGAAGCTGGAAATGCAATCCGTTTTAAACCTAATGCACTATTTGAACCCGTTTTGAAGACACTTGTGATAACGAAAGATAAAATTCAACTTGGCACAGCCATTACGCCACTTTATTATGGAGCAAGTGTTTCAATGAGGCCTATCGAATCTACACCAATTGACAAACAATACATTTATTTACAAGGGGAAAAAGAACAAAAAGAAGCCCTTAAAACGCAAGTTATCAATGGAAAATTAGAGGCTGAAATTACTTCCTTAGGAACCTTTAAAGTTGGCACAGATCTTAATGCCCCGACTATTTTACCACATAATTTTTCAGCTTCAGATACGAGTATGGCTAAAAGTGCCATTCAATGGAAAGTTGACGATTTAAAAACCTCCATTAGCAACTATAACTTATTTATTGATGGAAAATGGAAAGTACTGGAATACGACAAAAAAAATAAGTTGCTAATCCATGTATTTGAAGCCTCAGAAAAAGGACTAATCAACTTCAAGCTACAATTAAAGGATGCTTGTGGAAACGAGGCAGTTTGGACCAAGAATATTCGTGTTAACTAATTCGAATGAAATTCCTTCCCATAATTTGGAACAAAAGAAGCTAGGTCCTCAAAATCACCCAAATTATATTTCTGATAAGCAAATTCGATTTGCCCCAATGCTGAGGGTAAAATCGTATCGTCAAACTCAACATTTCTGTCTTCCCATAAAGTGCTAACTTTCCTTGCTCCATCTCCTACAGCAAGAAAAGGCTCGTATGTTGACCCTGTTAATTCATCTAAAATTTCAGGACCTACCGGTTTTAACTCAGTCATGTTTTCATCCACTAGTTGACTAAACACTTCCATGCGCCTTGCATCAAATAAGGCATAAATAGTGCTTTTCGGGTGCTTTTGCTTTGCAAGAACAATCAACGAATAAAGGGATGGAATAGCAATCAAGGGAATAGAAAGACCAAAACACAATCCTTTTGCTGTGGATGCTCCAATTCTCAATCCTGTATACGATCCTGGTCCAGAAGATATTGAAACAGCCACGACTTGACTCAATTCAATAGTTGCCTCAGAAAGCACATCAATAATATACGTGCTTAAGGCTTCGCCATGAATAAATTGATCATCATTGGATTCTTTGCACGAAATTAATTTGCCATTTAAAGACAAGGCAACAGAGCAAACCTTGGTTGCCGTTTCCAGATGAAGGATGTAGTTCGTCATTCTATAATCTCCAATTTGAATCCAACACCATGAATATTTGATAAAACAATCCGATCGTCATCCTTTAGATATTTTCTCAGCTTTGTAATAAAAACATCTAAACTTCGACCAACGAAATAATCATTTTGACCCCAAACAGCATTTAATATAACTTCTCGAGGCAATACTTGCCCATTGAATTTATATAACAACTTTAAAATTTGGGCTTCTTTTTTGGTCAAGGATTTTTTACTATTTTGAATCGTTAAGCATAAATTTTCGGTGTCGAACACATAATGACCAATCGATATTATTTTATCTTCGGGCTTATCTACTTTGATATTTACACGACGTAAAAGTGCTTTTATACGCAATTGCAATTCTTCCACACTAAAAGGCTTAGTTAAATAGTCATCACCACCAGACTTAAATCCTTGAACCTTATCTTCCGTCATTGTTTTTGCTGTTAAAAACAGTATCGGGATTTCACTATTGATTTTTCTAATATCACTAGCCAGGGTGAAACCATCTTTTTTAGGCATCATAACATCAAAAATGCAGAGGTGAAATTTTTTTTCATTAAAGCGCTTCAAAGCATCCGAGCCATCTGTGGCAAGAGTAACCCTGTAACCATCTAGTTTTAGTTGATCGACAATAACAAATCCTAAACTAAAATCATCTTCTGCTAAGAGTATATTTATTTCCATGTCTTACTGTTTTTTACCTTCTAAAATTGGCAAGGTGTTGATTTTAGTGTGTATAATTTGCTAAAAATACAAAAGGAGCATTAAAAGTAACTAATTTAATCATAAATGAGCCTGAGTAAAAGGACAATATAAAAAATCTGCCAAGTATTCTTTGTCGTTTTTTTTTAA
>JBILCD010000178.1:0-5170 GCA_044353285.1 Crocinitomicaceae bacterium
TCACTTAAGGCATGGTATTTTTCAATGGGCCATTCGATAGCGCTTCCTTGAGATTTTGGATGCAAGACAATCGCGTTGCTTAAATCAATGTTTTTTAGGGCTTTTGGAGTAGGTTTAATGGGTAGAGAAAAATGTGTCCCTATAGTGATTGTGCTTTCAAAACTTGGAATGCTTTTTAAACCAAAAGGTCTCGCTAATTCAAAATTCAATTGAGCTTCATGTAAGCTTGAGTTTTTTCTTGAGAAATTGACTTTATAGTTACACGTTAAAAAATGGAATATTCGATGGGACGTGCCTATTCTATATGGAATTTTAGCTTTTTTTGATAGCGCTGCGACATCCTTATTGGGAAAAAGGTGTACAATACAATCGGCCTTAAGAAGCCCTGTTTTTTCTGCTATCGGTAGATTTACAATAAGATCCCAATCCAATATTTCATCAACGGGCTTGAAGCAGGAAACAACTGGGATGGTATATCCCCTGGCTAAAAAAACTAAGGTCGCTTGTGGATAGCACTCCTTAAGCCAAGCACAAAATGGCAAGGTTAACATCACATCGCCAATGCTATCAATTCGTGAAACAATTATTCTATTTACCTCATTTATCTTCACGACTCAATCTCCTTACTTCTTTATATTTATAGATATTAGAATAGGCACTTATTTTAGCAATGGTCCAACCGCTTTTACCATCTAAGAATCCCTTTTGCCAAACATACATTTTAAGAAACCTTACTATACCGCTAATATAAGGCTTTAACACGGAAGCCGTTTTTCCTTGCTCAACATATTTTTTTGCCGTCAGCTCAGAATAGTGATCCGCTTTTTTTCTGTGTTCGAGATGAGAATAATAAGAATAATGCTCCAACAAGCCAACTAACGGAACAATTTTAGTATCCTTAGGTATGCGTAATTCTTCATGTACAATTTCGCCATCCCAAATTGTTTCCAATCGTGGAGAAATCCTCACTTTGACATCTGGAAACCAACCACAATGGCGGATCCACTTGCCACAATAATTTGTGATTCTATTAACCGAATAAAAGGTAATTTTTCCCTGATGCCTAATTTGGTTGATTTCATTTATTAATACATCGCTAAGTGCCTCGTCAGCATCAACAGAAAAGATTAATTCGGTAGTAATTTGCGCATTTACATAGTTTTTTGCTTGAGAATATCCTAACCATTCGCGTTGAATTACTCGAACGTTATTTTCCAAACAAATCTCAACGGTTCTATCGGTAGAAAAGGAGTCAAGTACGATGATTTCATCTACACAATTCTTTAATGAATTAATACAACGTAAAATATTTCGCTCTTCATTTAGGGTTATTATAGCGGCAGTGATGCTAGGCATTTTCAGCGTTAAGTTAATAAGGATTAACTATTCTAATTTATTTAATTCTCAATTTCTGCCCAATATAAACAGTGTTTACATTAATTCCGGGATTCAGTTTTTTTAATTCTTCAAAAGTTAAATTATTTTTTCTAGCTACTTGACTAAAATTATCTCCTGATTTAACAGAATAATATTTTTTTTGAGGAGGAGGGGGGGGGGTTGGCTTCGGAGGTTTCGGAGTAACAACAGGTTTAGGTGGAACAACAGGTTTCGGGGCAGGCGCTGCTGCTTTTTTAATTGTAATGGATTGACCAACATATAAATTAGGCGATGAAAGTTTATTCCATTCCGTTAACTCGTCAATAGTAACTTTATATGTTTGGGCTATAACATTTATTTTATCCCCTGCTTTAACAGTATAATATTGGTATTCATTAATTGGAACTATATTTTTAATAGAATCCTTTTTGATAAGAGTGTCCAGTACTTTAGGGGGGGGGATGGGAGCCACATACCGGCCATATTTTTGCTTTTCGATAGCATAAAGTGAGTCTTCTAAATGGATTACAAGATATATTTTATCTAAAGGTCCAGAAAGGCATCGGCCTTTTTCTGATTTGGGGATGAACGTTGTTTTATAAATTGGATTAAACTCCTTTATTTCGCTTAAGTCCCAATTTGCAAGCAAGGCTACGGATTCCATGTGGACTCCTTTTTTTAAACAAATGGTATCAAGCTGAGCATTGTGGGTTTTTGCTTCCATGGGAATAATATTATGCTCAGCATGGTAAGTTAACATATATGCAGCGGCAATAAAATTTGGCACGTAGCCTTGAGTTTCTTTTGGCAAAAAGGGCCGAACCTCCCAATATGTTTTTTTATTCCCTGATCTAACAATCGCTTTATTGACATTTCCTGGGCCGGCATTGTAAGCAGCAAGGGCTAAATTCCAATCGCCATAAATTCCATATAATTGTTTTAAATACCGGCATGCAGCATCTGTAGCTTTGTCTGGATCCATTCGTTCATCAACATAGGAATTTTCCTCTAATCCGAAATACAAGCCCGTTTTATACATAAATTGCCATAGGCCTAAGGCGCCTGCTTTTGATTTTATTTGCGGCCTTAAACCACTTTCAATAACAGCCAAAAAACGCAATTCAATAGGCAAACCATATTCCGCTAACTTATCTTTGAATAAATCAAAATAAAGGGGTGCCCTACCAAGAATAATTCGTGTAAATTGTCGGCGTTGATCAACAAAAAACTTAAGGGTTGATAAGGTTGTTGGATTACAATCCATATGAAATGGGGTGCGTTGGCTCATTTCTTCTAAGCGTTGGCAATAGACCTCATCCGAGAAATTTGGAAGGTCCTTTGGCTCATATTTTAAAGCAGAAATTATTGAATCATAATTGGATTGTTTTAAATAATCGGCATAAAATAATTTCATGCTTTGTTCGATTGTATTAATGAAAGGCTCCGATTTCAAAGAATCTGACGGTCTCGACAAGGGAGAAATACGTTGGGAAAATGCAACAAAAGTTGCACACAAAAATAAACATAGAATTAGGGTATTTTTCATATCGTAATCTCCTCTAAGAATTTAGCAAAGTTAAACAATTTGTCTTCTTCAAACCTGTTTGACATAATCTGAATGCCATATGGCATGCCATTACTGTGAGTTTTAAATGGGATACTTAAAGCGGGATTGCCCGTAATATTGGCATGAACGGTAAATATATCTTGCAAATACATTTGGATAGGGTCTTTTATCGCGCCGATTTCAAAAGCAGTGGTTGGGGTGGTTGGCAAGAGCAATACATCTACCGTATTAAAAATAGCATCTGTAGCATTTTTCATAAGTCGCCTAACCTTTTGCGCTTTGGTATAATAAGCGTCATAATAGCCTTGTGACAAGACGAATGTTCCTGTCATAATGCGTCTTTTTACTTCAGGTCCGAAACCCTCAGAACGAGATAATACGTACGTTTCTTCCACTCCTTTTGCTTGACTACTTCTGTATCCGTAATGTACTCCATCAAAACGAGATAAATTTGAAGACGCTTCTGCGGTAGATAACACATAATATGTTGGTACGATGTAATCTAGAAAAGGAAAACTTATTGGGATTATTTCAACTCCCTTATCGGAAAGTTTGGAAATAAAATTATCCATTTCACATTTAATTTCCGGATCCAAACCAGGATGACTCAATCCTTCCATCAATACGCCTACCCTAAATGATTTATTGGCTAATGGAAAGTTTGTAGCAAAAGGAAGAGAAGATGTGGTAGCATCTAGTTGATCTTCTCCGGCCATTATGGAGTATAACAATACTGCATCTTCAATACAATTCGTAAAAGTGCCGATTTGATCGAAAGAAGAGGCGTATGCAATAAGACCATAACGGCTAATTCTTCCGTATGTCGGTTTTAGGCCATAAATCCCTGTCCAAGAAGCTGGCTGACGAACAGAACCGCCCGTGTCGCTCCCAAGGGAAGCAGTACAAAGTCCTGCCGAAACAGCAACTGCTGAGCCTCCAGAAGAGCCTCCAGGAACATACGCCAAATTATGATTATTTTTTACTGGGCCGAAAGCAGATGTCTCATTTGAACTTCCCATAGCAAACTCATCGCAATTGAGTCTACCAATGACAATCGCATCTTCATCTAATAAACGTTGTAGTGCTGTTGCAGTATAAAGTGACTCGAAACCAGCTAAAATTTTTGATGAGCAGGAAACGTGATGATTTTTATAACAAATATTGTCTTTTATCCCTACAACGACTCCGGCTAATTTCCCTGCCGTTCCGTCAACTATTTTTTTGTCTACTGCGATTGCATTTGCACGAACACTTTCATAGAAGACCTCAATAAAAGCATTCAATGCTTTGTTTTCTTCAATCTTTGAAAGGTATTGTTCAACGATTGAAATAACCGTTTCACCAGACTGAATTCTCAACCTGACATCATCGATTGAACCTTGCATAAATTATTTTTGCTCTACGTTACTATCTGTTGGATTTTCTTTGACAGCGCTCTGTTTTTCATCCCCTTTAGATGCATCCTTAAATTCTTTAACGCCTTGACCTAGTCCGCGCATTAACTCCGGAATTTTTTTACCACCAAAGAAAAGTAGCACAATAACTAATACTATAAGTAGTATTTGACCCGGACCGACAACTCCTAATGTAAACATAATTTCTATTTTTTTTGTTTTTACTATATTGTTGCAACTATTATTTCTTATTAAAGTTTTCTTGCTACTTCTACTTCTTCGTATGCCTCTACGACATCGCCAATTTGAATAGCATCAAATTTGTCAATATTTAAGCCACATTCGTAATTATTTTTAACTTCTTTGACATCGTCTTTGAATCGTTTTAAAGAGCCAAGTACACCAGAGTGAATGACAATTCCATCTCGAATTACACGCACCTTGGACGTTCTTTTTATACTTCCATCAAGCACATAACAACCTGCGATTGTTCCAACTTTTGTGATGTCAAATGTTTCTCGAATTTCTGCAGAGCCCAATATTTTTTCTTCAATATCTGGAGACAACATTCCCTCCATGGCAGATTTAATTTCCTCAATTGCTTTATAGATAATAGAATAAAGTCTGATATCAATTTGTTCCGTTTCGGCTAACTTTCTTGCGCCAATAGACGGTCTCACTTGGAATCCAATAATAATCGCATCAGAAGCAGAAGCTAAATTAACATCGGCTTCAGTGATTGCACCAACCCCTTTGTGAATTATATTTACTTGAATTTCTTCCGTTGATAAGTTAATCAAGGCATCCGATAAAGCTTCAATTGAACCATCCA
>JBILCD010000179.1:0-5169 GCA_044353285.1 Crocinitomicaceae bacterium
GGCGAATTAGTTTGTCCAAAAGCAAATATGCTTGCAACAAGGACACAAAAAGTTAAATTATATTTTATCATAGCCTTTTTGGTTAGAAATAACGTGGAGATTTTACATCCGATTTTTTATAATTGAAATCATAGGAAATCAATAGTTCATAACTTCCTGAATTAGCATTGCGTAAGCCATTGGTTCCAAAGTCAGCACCTAGACCCAATCGGAATTGACGGCTGATTTGGTATTGAACAAATCCACCAGCAGATGAATTCAGTCGATACATGCCACCGATCCATAATTTGTCAGAAACGATTCCTGCTAAAGAAGCATCTACACTTATTGGAGCGCCCATGGTTGCTTTCACCTGTACGCTTGGTCTCATTTTTAAAGATTTAGCGACTGAAAACACCCCACCTATGATTCCAAAGTAGTGTCTATTTTCCAAATAAGAATTAGGATTAGACGAACTGTTTTCTAATATTCTTGGGGAACTTAAACCTAAAAAGAAATGAGGATTATGGTAATAAATTCCAAATCCAACATTAGGGTTGATTTGGTTTTGAAGATTCATGAAAGCAGGGTCATTGGGCTGAACATTTTGTAGACCTTCTGATGCCACATTCAACATATTTATTCCTCCTTTAAGACCTAAGGCTAAGGTAGATTTTTTACCTAGTTTAATAGAATAGGAAAAATCGACATAAATCATATTTTGTCTAATTGGACCAATCATATCATTTACAGCAGTTAAACCCAAACCTACAGAACGGTAGTTCAATGGAGTGTGCAAACTAAAAGTAGTTGATCGAGGAGCACCATCGAATCCGAACCACTGCTCACGGTGCAAGGCGGTTGCACTCAACATACCCGAACTTCCTGCATAGGCAGGATTCACGTGGAGTGTATTGTCAAAATATTGCGTGAATTGCGGGTCTTGCTGACTAAAAGCCTTAACACCTAACATCAATACGCTTAAAAACATTATTTTTTTCATAATCATGGTCTAATTTTGATTATTATTTATTCTTTAAATAAACAGATCCTTTTGATTCATCAGATGCATCTCCGAACTTATCAAATACGTAAAAATATACGCCGTCAGGTAACTTATCCCCACCTAAATTCATCGATGAGTTTGATTGGCCAATCCATTGATTGACGTATCCAGGAGAGAAGGTGTAAACTTCGTTTCCGTAGCGATTGTAAATAGTCAGTTTATTATTAGGGAAATTTTCAGCACCAATGATTTCAAACAAATCATTTATTCCATCGCCATTTGGCGAAAGCCCTTCTGGTATAATAAACAAGCAGGTTGAATTTGTAGCGACTGGGTCACAAGCATCTAATGGATCGCTTCCTTGTGCAACTTCTTGTCCATCGTTCAAGCCATCACCATCGGTATCTGGATTGAAAGGATCGGTAGTTAAGGCTCCCTCGGTGGCGTTGTTTAATCCGTCTGTGTCACAATCTGCATTATTGTACTCATCACCTACGGGAAGAGTAATCGAAGGCGCTAAAAAGCTACAAGGATCGTTTAAATTTGTGTTATCTGTAGTTTCAGTAGCATTGGTCACACCGTCTTCATCACAGTCCCAAGCATTCCAAATACTACTTGTGGGTACTGTTTGGCTAGCTAGCACAAATTCACAACCGTCTTGCGCATCCGTGTTATCGGTCATTTCATCTTCGTTAATTACACCATCTCCATCGCAATCGTATTGCATCCATACGGAAGATTGAGGCATCGTAACGCTTGTGCTCAAATAATTACATCCATCTAGGTAATAGGTGCTGTCTTGCAACTCATCGCCGTTCTGCACACCATCTCCGTCACAGTCAAAGAAAAACCACAACTGATTTTGCACCAAGGTGATACTTGTTGGTAATAAAGAGCATTCGTTCGTTGGATTGGTATTGTCGGTTAATTCTGTAGCATTGGTCACGCCATCACCATCGCAATCCGAAGACATCCAAGTGCTTGAAGGAGTTAAGGTGATGCTAATAGCATAAAAGTCACATGGATCTGAAGCATTGGTGCCTGATTGAACCTCGTCACCATTAGTCACGCCATCTCCATCGCAGTCGATACCGCTCCAGATACTGGTTGGTGTTGCATTTTGAGCAATGAAAGGAAAGCTGCAGTCATCATTAAAATCAGTATTTAAACCGAGTTCTGTTCCATTAGTATATCCATCTCCATCACAATCTGCATTCACCCATATAGAACCATATACAAGAGTTTGGCTCGCTACTGTGTAAGAACAAGGATTGTTAGGATCGGTACCGTTCGATACTTCAGTGGCATTGGTTACCCCATCTCCATCACAGTCTGCACTCGGATTGGTGGCACAAGGCAAGACATTAATGTGAATGTAAGCCTGGTCGCAAATAGAGGTCATGGGCGCTGCCGAGTCACATATTTGGTAAAGCATAGAATCCTGACCGATGAAATTTAAATCTGGCGTATAAACAATTCCGGCGTTTAGAATGGTAGCTGTACCATGGAAAGGACCGTAAAGAATAGCAAGAGTAGCTTGGTCGAGTGGATTATCAATATCGGTATCATTTGATAGTGGCGTCAGCGTTGTAATTGAATTTTCGATAACATTGGCATTATCGTCAACTGCATTAGGATCATCATTTACTGCGGTTATATCAATGAAAAGGGTATCGTTTACGCAAAGTCCCGGTAGGGGTAAGCCTTGATCGCAAACTTGAACCACAACCATATCGGTGCCATTAAAATTGGCATTTGCGGTATACGTATAAACGCCATTTGCTGTCACTGTAAAAGTTCCATTGGCTGCATTTACAACAGGTGTGGTATTGCACAATAAGGTGGTGCCTTCTGCGTCATTATCGCCGTTAGCTAGTAAATTACCATTTTGTAATCCTGCATCTTCTACAATGGATAATAGATTATTAGTAATGTGTGGCGCATCGTTGACAGCAGATAGAGTTACCGTTATTTGCGCGATATTAGACTCTTGTCCGAGTGAGTTTTCGATGCTGTAGTTGATCGTTTCAACCCCATTAAAATTTGTGTTTGGCACAAAAGTGACATGACCGCTTAAGTAGTCTACCGACCACTGACCATTTGCACTTGAAAAAGTGGACTGATTACCCGTAACACTAGGATTCAAATCTATGGTAGACGCCACCAAGGTGCCGCCATTCGCCAAGTCATTATTTTGAATGGCCAAAACAACAATTATTTGGTCTTCAGTACCAGAATTACTATCGCTATTGGCTACGGGAGCCGCTAGGCTGACAAATGAACTTAAGCTAAAAGCTAAGAACATTAAAGCAACATATCTGTTGAGTAGGGTTACTTTCATTAAATTAAAATTAAATATGCGTGTAAATTTAGTTAAATTATTGTAAATTGCAAGTCGATTTTCAATATTTCTTATCAAGAAAACTTTTGAATTATACTCAAAACTAGGAAATTAAAATGTGATAATTAATTCAGTATAAAGTTAATAATTAGTTACCTACGTTTTTTAAATAGACTAAATTTAACAAATTCACTAAAAATTAAATCAGATGGCTCCATATATACTAATTACGGGTGCAACTTCAGGGATTGGTGAAGCATGTGCTCGCCAATTTGCCAAGTTAGGCTATTCTTTGATTCTGTTTGCGCGTCGAGAGGAACGCTTAATGAAATTAAAAGAAGAAATTGAAAAGATGGGTGTCACCGTCATTACATTGAAGGTTGATGTTCAGATTGAATCTCAGGTTTCAGAGGCGCTTGCTTCCTTGCCAGACGAGATTAAACAAAGCTTGGTCATACTAATAAACAACGCTGGTTTGGCTGTTGGGAGGGGCCCGATTTCTGAGGGTATAATTGATGATTGGGAGCGAATGATCGATACGAATATTAAAGGTTTATTGTACGTAAGTCGGCACGTAGTTCCCATTATGCAAGCAAATCAAAAAGGACATATTTTTAACATTTCAAGTATTGCTGGAAAAGAAGTTTATGCTGGAGGAAATGTTTATTGTGCCACAAAGCATGCAGTCGATGCATTATCAAAAGCCATGCGAATTGATTTAGTTCAGTACAACATAAAAGTAACCAATATTGCACCGGGTGCGGTGGAATCAGAATTCTCAATCGTTCGATTTAAAGGCGACGAGGCATTAGCAAAGTCAGTTTATGAGGGTTTTGATGCCTTGAATCCAGGGGATGTTGCTGAAACCATTGTATTTGCTGCAACGCGTCCGGAGCACATGAATTTAAATGATATTACCATCATGCCTACTGCGCAAGCAAGTGCGACGGTAATTCATAAATCAATATGACAATAGAATTGGGTACGTGTTGTTATCGATTCGTAAAAAATAGAGTCCGTGAAAATCATTAATTGGTAATCTGGAGACTTTATTTTCAATTTCCATGATTCTCTTGCCTTGGATATCTTCAATATGCACTTGTCTGAACGGAACATTTATAGCCAATTCAATAATCCCTTCATTGATTAATATGTTGCTTAATTGATAAGGGGATTCGTTTGAAAAAGGCTCTAATCCATTTGTTTCTTCAAAATAAGCACTGAAATTGAAAGTAAAAAGTTTGGCCGGAATGGTAATGATATTTATCACTTTTTCTGCACTTACATACGCTGTCCCATTATCGCTTAATGTAATTCCTTCCGTTTGAGAAACAGTCAGCACATTTCCTATTTCAATTCTTCTTTTATTGCCTGAAAAAATGAAATTAGAAGCATGGTCCCACAGACACCAAATGAAGCTAGTATAAAAATTACTACCGTTGTTTTTATATCCTAACAAATATATTCTATCATTTATCGTGTCTTTGCAGGCATCCGTTATTAGGCCATCCACATCAAATTGAGAACTAAGTGTCGCATTTAAGGTGTCTGTCCAATAGTTGGGTAATGCATAACATTTCGTTTTAAGATCTACCCAGTTTTTGCTGAAAAGGAAAAGTGAATCTTCCGTCGCATAAAACGCTTCACAATCAAAATTATTCGCATTATAAGCACTTGTAAAATCGAGTTGATCAGCCCAACTAAAGCTCATTTTTTCCGCCACGACAGTGTCTATGGCATTGTTGGTCACTTCGGATTTTAAAAGCCTATAAATACATAAGTCCGTTCTATTTCCATTGTTGTTTCCAAAGTCGCCAAGGTAAAAATACGTGGAGTCTGATGT
>JBILCD010000034.1:0-14908 GCA_044353285.1 Crocinitomicaceae bacterium
CATTCTAAGTAATTTTGTGTTTTAAAAATATGAAAACTGTATTTCATCCCGACAATTCCAGAGGTCATGCCGACCATGGATGGTTATTAGCGAAGCACTCTTTTAGTTTTGCTTCATGGCAAAATAGAGAAAGAATGAATTTCGGTGCCTTGAGGGTATTAAATGATGATAGTATAGCAGGTGGAAAAGGATTTGGTCAACATCCTCATGATAACATGGAAATCATTACTATTCCACTCGAAGGCGCCCTAAGACATGAAGATAGCATGGGACATTCAGAAGTTATTCATGCCGGAGAAGTACAAGTAATGAGTGCCGGAAGTGGCGTTTATCACAGTGAATTCAACGCAAGCCCAAACGAAAAAATTACACTTTTTCAATTGTGGATTTTCCCCAATAAACAGCAGGTAAAACCTCGCTATGATCAAATTAGTTATGATTTAAATGATGCGAAAGATAAATTTCTTCAATTAGTTTCGCCAAATAAAGACGATGCTGGAACATGGATTTATCAAAACGCATGGATTTCCATTGTTGATCTATCGCAAGAACACTCCCTGAATTACTCCCTCCATCTACCAAACAACGGCGTTTATATTATGGTGATAGAAGGAGAACACCAAATAGAAAAACAACTGCTTACAAAAAGAGATGCCATTGGTATTTCAGAATGCGAAACGATACACATTAATAATATACAACCAGGACGCCTGCTTTTAGTGGAAGTTCCTATGATTTTTTAGCTATGAATAATGCCATTATTGACGATTTGAATTGGCGATACGCCACCAAAAAATATGATTCTGAAAAAAAAATTTCAGCGAAGGATTTCGAAATTATTTGCGAATCACTGCGACTTGCTCCTAGCTCCTATGGTTTACAGCCATTAAAATATTTTGTTATTGACGATAAAAGCACGCGTGAAAAACTTCTACCACTTGCTTACAACCAGCCGCAGATAACAGATGCATCTCACTTAATTGTACTTTGCAGTTTTAGCAAGATAACGCCGAACATAATAAAAAACTACCTCGAATTGATGAGCGAGGTAAGAAATGAACCGTTATCCAACTATGAAAAGTTTGGAGAAAACATGCAGAAAACGTTTGCCAATCTAAGTGAAACAGCAACAAGCGAATGGACAACAAGGCAGGCATATATAGCCCTTGGGCAAATCATGCATACCTGCGCTAATATGAGAATTGATGCCACACCGATGGAGGGATTTGACAAGGCGGCCTTTGATGAAGCACTTAATTTAACCTCGAATAACTTACAAAGTGTGCTTCTTTTGGCGCTTGGATATAGAAGTCCTGAAGATAAACTATCAAGCCTACCAAAGGTTCGTAAACCCCTGAGTGAAATAATCCAGATCGTAAAGTAATCAGGACATTCTAAGCATATCATGTGAATAAGTAAGTGTGAAGAATAGCATATACACTTCGTCAATCAAGAAATAATGCCTATTTTTGAAAGTCATGAAACAATGTATCCCATTCCTTATACTTTTTCTCTCTTTGCACATGCTCTCTTATACGCAGGTGCGTTTGAGCGCTAGTGATCGTGCAGATATATCCTTAATTACTGATAAGTTAGCGATTGATAAGCAACAAGTTTCCAACCCTATTTTAGGCTATCTTCCTATTAATTATATTGGGAGCGACTATTACCTCTCTTTTGTTGGGAAAATTAATAAAAACTTTGATCGAAGATTTTTTGAAGAGCGTAGCATTCTTGTAGGAAATCCAATAGCGTCTATTGTAAGTTTAAAAATTAAGGTAAGTGATCTTGCCTCCATTGATGCTATTCAAGGAATTGACCACCTGAAAATTGCTTCAAGAATCAACTATCAATTGGACAAAGCAATTAAAGACATGCATGTTGATAGTGTTAACTTGGGAATTAATTTACCTCAAGGATATACTGGCAAGAATGTTTATATTGGTGTTACTGATTGGGGATTTGACTACACCTCTCCAGTATTTTATGACACATTGCTTAACCAAACACGTATAATTGCTGCATGGGATCAATACAAAACTAGTGGCCCTGCCCCACAAGGTTTTTCATATGGCACGGAATACAATACGATTGGATCTTTGTTGGCGGCTCAAACCGATACTGCAAATATTTATAGTCATTCTTCACACGGGAATCATGTCGCTGCTATCGCAGGAGGAATTGGTGCCGGAACAAATTACCGAGGTGTTGCCTACGAAGCTAATTTTCTTTTTGTAACGTTTCTCGTTGATGAGTCGGCTGTGTTGGATGCTTGGGAATGGATGTATCAAAAAGCACTTGCTGATGGAAAAAGATTGGTGATTAATATGAGTTGGGGACTCTACCATTTCGGAACCCTAGATGGTAATTCAATGCTCAGCCAAGCTATAACTGCTTATACTGATCTTGGTGTTGTTTTTACCAATTCTGGCGGAAATAATGGAAATGTAAATTTTCACTTGAAGAAAAACTTCAACAACGACCTCCTTAAATCAAAAATTGACTTTTACTCTTACGCCGCCAATCCCAATATGTGGGGACAAAGTATTCATGCCTGGGGAGAACCAAATCACCATTTCTCTAATGGAATCATTGTAACTAACTCAGCCAACTCAACCTTGATTGAAAGCCCATTTTATAGTACTTTAACTACAAGTAGCTACATCGATACATTTTTGGTTACAGGAAATGATACCATTTGGTATAATATCTCTGCCGATGCTGCGCACCCATTGAATGGCAAACCACAGATGCGCTTTCGTGTGAAATGTTTGAACACCAGCTTAAAAGTCTTACTAAAATCTACTGCAGATTCAGGTCTTGTGCATTACTGGAATGTTACCGAACTCAGCAACGATGTTGGAAATTGGGGCATGCCCTTTTCATATGCTGGAAGCGGAAGCAACAGTGGTGATACAGACAACGGTATTTCGGAACCATCTTGTGCAGACAATGTTATAAGTGTAGCTGCCTATGCGCCTTCCTATACTACTAGTGGCGGATCAACAGCCGGTGGAGCGATTGCAGGATTTTCCAGCCGTGGACCTCGATATGATGGCGTGATGAAACCAGATATTGCAGCGCCAGGTGTTGCTATTTGTAGCGCCATATCATCTTTCACCGACGTAGCTTATACCTCTGTTGCCAACGTAACGTTTAATAACAGAACGTATCATTTTGCGAAATTTTCAGGAACATCCATGTCTGCTCCCATGGTGGCTGGCGTTGTCGCTTTAATGTTAGAGGCAAATCCATATTTATCTGCAACACAAGTGAAAGAAATTATCATGGAAACAGCAAGAACCGACAATTTTACTGGAATCATTCCACCCACAAGAAGCCCAATTTGGGGAGCCGGAAAAATAAACGGTTATCAAGCAGTGAAAATGGCCCTTTCTGTTGCGGGAACAAGCGTAGTTAATAATACACTTTCATGGTCTGTATATCCCAATCCCGTTCAAAAAGAATTGTATTTTACCCTAATCGATGAATTACCTGCGAGCTGTGATATTATTTCCGAAAATGGGAGCTTTATTTCAAAACCAATTAATAACGGAAAAATAAATGTGGGTGATCTCGCCCCAGGAAGCTATTGGATAAGAATGTTATTTAACGGGAAATTTGAGCAAAATCTATTTATCAAAAACTAAGCGGTTTTGCAAAATAATACGGCACAACTAAAACGATCTGACTTATCACTTGTAAAAGATCTAGCTTACCGTGTTTGGCCTGTTTCCTATGCAGTAGTTATCACAGAACATCAAATAAACTACATGTTAGACCTCATGTATTCCACCAAAAAACTTGAAAAAGATTTTGATGAAGGACAACAATTTTATGGGTATTTCGAAAATGAAAAATTACTTGGATTTATTACCTTTGAAAATAATCACCCGAGCACCAGGCAAATGAAAATTCATAAATTATATGTTGATACTCATTCCACAAAAAAAGGAATTGGCAATACACTCGTTGACTGTGCTAAAGATTACGCAAAAAAAACCGATATGAATGAGATCGTTCTGAATGTTAATCGTAAAAATCCGGCAATAATGTTCTATCAAAAAATAGATTTTGTCATCGATAGAGAGGAAATTATTGATATTGGAGAAGGATTCGTAATGGATGATTACATCATGAAATACATACTTCCATGTTGAAGATAGATATGCATACCCACATCATTCCTAAACTCATGCCCAATTGGACGGAGAAATTTGGCTATGGTAAATTTATTCATTTAGAACATCAAGATAATGGGACCGCTAATATGATGCAGGGTGGTCAATTTTTTCGAAACATTGAGGAAAATTGTTGGGACGAAAACATAAGAATATCGGATTACGAAACATTTTCAACCAAGGTCCAAGTGGTCTGTACAATTCCTGTGATGTTTTCCTATTGGGCAAAGCCAGCTGACTGTGCTGCACTTTCAATTTTCTTAAATGATCACATTGCTGAATTGGTGCATCGTTATCCAAGAAACTACATTGGATTAGGCACGATACCGATGCAAGATACTGAAGAGGCAATCAAAGAATTAGAACGGATAAAATCAATTGGATTGGTGGGAGTTCAAATCGGCTCCAACATCAACGACGAAAACCTCAGCGAGGAGAAGTTTTTTCCGATTTTCGAAGCGTGTAGCCGACTAGATTTAGCTGTAATGATTCATCCATGGCAAATGATGGGATTTGATGCCATGAAAAAATATTGGCTCCCTTGGCTTGTTGGAATGCCGGCAGAAACATCTCGAGCTGCCTGTTCGATGATCTTTGGGGGTGTGCTCGAACGGCTGCCAAATTTACGGGTCTGCTTTTCACATGCAGGTGGATCCTTTCTTCCTACTATTGGGAGAATAGAACATGGATTTAATTGTCGCCCTGATTTAGTTGCCATTGATAATCCAATTAATCCAAGAGAATACCTTGGTAAATTTTGGGTAGACTCCATTACCCACGACATTGATGCGCTTAAATACATTCTTAACATGCAAGGGTCAAAACGTGTTTGCCTCGGTTCAGATTATCCTTTTCCATTAGGCGACCTTGAAATCGGTAAATTCATAGAAGAAAGTGATTTATCTCACCAGGAAATAGAAGATGTTTTCAGTCATGCAACCCTTGAATGGTTGAAACTCGATAAAAAAGCGTTTTACTAAAATTGGGTAAGATCACATGTGATTTTACATGCTTGATTCCGTAAATATCATTTGCTGATACACCGAAGACCACTTTTTACGAGAGTAGCTTTTGACTTAATCTCCTCCATCGATTTTCCAAGCACGGTTATATGTCCCATTTTTCGAAAGGGTTTGGTAAGTTCTTTTCCATAGAGATGAACGAATACTCCAGGAATTTGAAGCACTTCTTCTATTCCTTCATAGTGTGCCGTACCGGAATACCCTTTTTCACCAAGTAAGTTCAGCATAGCACCAGGTTGTATTAGTGCGGTAGATCCAAACGGCAAATTCAAAACAGCTCGAAGATGCTGCGAAAATTGAGACGTCTCGCAACACTCAATCGTATGATGCCCGCTATTATGCGTCCGTGGAGCTATTTCATTGACCAAGAGTTTCCCATCTTTGGTAATAAAAAACTCAACGGCTAATATGCCAACTAGATCCAATGATTGTATAATCGACGATGCAATTTCAATCGCTTTTTGCTCAATTTCTAAAGAGATTGCGGCCGGAGAAAATTGAAATTCCACCAAATTTGCTTCTTGGCTAAATTCACATTCAACAGCTGGAAAAACGGCTAATTGACCTGAAACATTTCGCGCGACAATAATGGAAATTTCTTTTTCAAAATCAATCATTGACTCAATAACACAAGGAGCATCAAACGCGCATGCTAATTCTTCTTTATTTCTAATCACCTGAACCCCTTTCCCATCATATCCTCCAGTTCGTAATTTTTGCACAAAAGGAAAATCAAGCTGAGCTGAAATAAGGTCAGCCTTACCATCCAATAATTGATATGCAGCCGTTGGAATTGAATTATCCGTATAAAATTGTTTTTGGATACCCTTATCTTTTATAATCCGTAAAGCGGAAGGCTGAGGAAAAACAAGGTGTCCTTCTTTCTCCAATTGCTCCAATGCATCAATGTTTACATTTTCAATTTCAATGGTTAAAAATTGCTTATCTTTTCCAAATTCATAAACATCTTCATAATTATTGAAATCCCCAACGGTAAAAGTATCCGCTATTTTAGCACATGGCGCAGCTGGATTAGGGTCCAAAATATGAACAGCAATGCCCATTTCCTTGGCTGCTTCAATCATCATCATCCCTAATTGACCTCCACCTAAAACACCTATTGATGCTTTTTGTACAATGTCCATATTTTTGTGCTTTTGCTGAGGCATGTTGCAAAGATAAACAACCTAATTCAATTCAAATCTCAAATCACCTTTTCTTATGTAATCAAAAATGAGTACTTTTGACTTTGCATTTGTATGAACGAGATACAACTTCACGACAAACATTTTGAATTATTTATTTCTTCCGAAGAAATATTAACCAAAGTAGCTGACCTAGCCAAAAAGATAGAGGCTGACTATGAGGGAAAAGAAATACTATTTCTTTCCATTTTAAACGGTTCCTTTATGTTTACCAGTGATTTATTGAAAAATATTCAGAAACAACTAGAGGTGTCATTCATTAAAGTGAGTTCATATTCAGGTACTAGCACTACAGGGCGAGTGGATGAATTAATAGGCTTGGCAACATCAATAACGGATAAACACATTATTGTAGTGGAAGACATTGTCGATACAGGAATTACAATCGATAAAGTAATTACCTTATTGAACGCTTCAAACCCAGCTTCTATTTCAGTGTGTACATTTTTATATAAACCAAGCGCATTCAAAGGCAATAGCGCACCACAATACATCGGATTTGAGATACCAAACAAATTTGTAGTCGGTTACGGCCTTGATTACGATCAATTAGGTAGAAACTTAGCCGCATTATACCAATTAAAAGAAACTAACTGACATGTTAAATATCGTATTATTTGGCCCGCCAGGCGCAGGTAAAGGAACTCAATCGGAGCGTTTAACTGAAAAGTTTAAGCTCATTCATCTATCCACAGGAGATGTCTTTAGGGCAAATCTTAAAAATGAAACCGCTTTAGGCGAACTTGCGAGAACCTATATGGATAAAGGTCAATTGGTACCTGACGAACTTACCATCGAAATGTTAAAAGCAGAAGTACTTAAACATTCCGCACCGATCGGATTTATTTTTGATGGATTTCCTAGAACTAATGCACAAGCAATTGCGCTAGACGATCTATTAGCAAGTTTAAATACTGAAATTTCTATTATGTTAGCTTTAGAAGTCGAAGAAGAAGAACTAAAAAAACGATTATTAGCAAGAGCTGAACAAAGTGGTAGAGCAGACGATGCCGATGCTGCCATTATTGAAAACCGAATCGCTGTTTACAATAATGAAACCGCTCCAGTAAAAACATATTATCAAGGTCAAAATAAATTCACTTCAATCCAAGGAATAGGAAATATCGATGAGATTACCCAACGAATTTTCACCGCTTTGGAAAACATACAAGCCTAACAATGGCATCAGACAATTTTGTAGATTACGTAAAAATTCATTGCACTTCAGGTACGGGCGGTGGAGGATCAACTCACTTCAGAAGGGAGAAATACATTCCTAAAGGTGGACCAGATGGTGGTGATGGCGGAAGAGGTGGCCACGTAATTGTAAAAGGAAATAAGCAATTATGGACCTTACTGCATCTTAAGTTTAAAAAACACATTAAGGCAAGTCATGGCGGACATGGGGCAGGAAACTTAAAAACTGGTTCTCAGGGTGATGATGTATACATCGATGTACCCTTAGGCACGATTGCCAAAGATGCTGAAACAGGGGAAATACTATTTGAAGTAAAAGAAGACGGAGAAGAAATGATTATCCAACGAGGCGGAAGAGGTGGATTAGGAAATGATCAATTCAAATCACCCACTAACCAGACTCCTCGCTATGCTCAACCCGGCGAAGAAGGTATAGAAAGCTGGAAAATACTCGAATTAAAATTATTAGCTGATGTTGGCCTTGTTGGTTTTCCAAATGCTGGTAAAAGCACTTTATTGTCTGTTATTTCTTCTGCGAAACCAGAAATTGGCGATTACGCTTTCACCACTTTAAGACCAAATCTTGGGATGGTTTTCTACCGCGATTTCAGGTCATTTATTATGGCTGATATTCCAGGGATAATTGAGGGAGCTCACACAGGAAAAGGATTAGGATTGAAATTTTTAAGACACATTGAACGAAATTCATTGCTGCTTTTTATGATACCAGCAGATAGTCCCAATATTATTAATGAATTCAATATTTTACTACGCGAACTTGAAATGTTCAACCCAGAATTATTGGATAAAGAGCGCATTTTAGCGATTACGAAGTCTGATATGCTCGACGATGAGATGATGGAACAAATGAAATCAGATGTTCCTGATATTCCCTACGTATTTATTTCATCTGTTGCGCAACATGGCTTAACGGAATTAAAAGATATGATTTGGAAATATCTTGACAATGATTGATTTTCTTGAACATATTGATCGTCAAATTTTGCTTTTTATCAATGGCTATCACAATCCATTTACTGATGTCATCATGTGGGTGCTTTCGGGTAAAATAATTATGATTCCTCTATTTTTACTCCCCATTTTTGCCTTACGAAAAACGTTCAACTGGAAAGGTTTAGTCATGGTTTCCCTTTGCATTGGATTAAGCATCTTGATTAGCGACCAACTGTCTGTTCATTTGTTCAAAAATGTATTCATGCGCTACAGGCCATCCCACAATTTAGAAATCGGACCATTACTGCATTATTATGAGTTTAAACCGGGTGAATTATACAAAGGAGGACAATATGGATTTATTTCCTCTCACGCGGCGAATTATTTTGGTTTCATTGGTGTGGTCGCTTCATTGCTGTATACAAAACATAAATTTGTATTTGCTTTACTTGTTTCCATGGGAATTCTCATAATATTAAGCAGAATCTATTTAGGCGTTCACTATCCTAGCGATGTTGTTGTGGGTGCTATTTTTGGATTAATTATTGGAAACTTTGTGTACGCTATGATAAAAAAGAACTTGTTGAAATTTTCGATGCAAACATGACTTGGGCACTGGTATTTATTGGTGGCGGATTAGGTAGTCTTCTTCGTTTTGCGATTGGCAAATTAATTGTTTTTAAAGGCTTAGGTTTCCCTTGGGGAACATTTATCTCAAATAGTTTAGCCTGCTTATTGTTTGCATTCATCTACCTTACCTTAATGAAGTTGCCTAAAAACGAATGGATACAGCCCTTACTTTTGGTTGGATTTTGCGGTGGATTTAGTACATTCAGCACATTTTCATTTGAGAATATTCAACTCATTCAGCAAGGAAATTGGAGCATCGCAATAATTAATGTATCCTTATCACTGATTATTGGCTTTGGTAGTATCTATTTACTGGTATCAAAAATCTAAACCATGCTCAGACTTTTTATTCCTTTAGCCTTCCTTGTCATATACATGGCTTGGCTATTCTACATCATCTTTATCCAAAAAAGCTTTAAAAGAAATTTAAACGGCGTGTATTTTGGATTTTTCTTTTTTTCGATTTGGGCAATTATCGGTCTACTTATTTTTTATTCCTAAGGAACTAAAATAGCGACAATAACTTCAGTCAAACGAATGATTGAATTATTTAGGCTTATTTCCAAAAACGACTTAATGTTTTAGTATATGGAATCGGAACGGTGTTAAGTTTTTCTTGCAGTGCCTTCATTCGATTACTTATTACACCAAGGGAAATGCTTAAGGCAAGATATTGCTCTTCAGCAATCGCTTTATTTGCTCGATGTGTATTGGAAACTCCAGCCGTATTTTCATAAAGTTGGTATTCCACCATTCCCATACGATCGTTTATACTTGGTGGCGTTTCAAATTCTCTTGAAGACTTGATTTTATCGCCCCAAAGAACTAAAGCAACTTCATCATAAAGCAACTTCAACGCTCGGGTTTCAGAAAGCAAACTCAATTCAGTATTGGGATAATTAATGAGAGTCGACTGCATTTCTTTTAACACATCATTTACTTCACCTAACCAATTACTAGCATTATTTATTTTCTGATTTAAAACTGCTACATCGTTTCGAAATAGGACCAACTCAGCAGGATTCTTAGCGAGTAATGTCTGATTACTTAAGCCGACAACAGTAAATGATTGCTTTGTAACTAACTCTTCAACAAGACCGTTTTGCAAAAGAGAAATAGATACAAAATAGTTCCCTGGAGGAACCAAAAAGCCATTTGATGCTGCGCCTATGGATGTAGATGAATTCGAACGTAGATTCCAACTCATTCGCACAATACCTTTAGTCGGACTTGAGGTCATCCGTCGAATTTCTTTTCCAGTTTCGTCTGTAATCACCCAAATCAAATTCGCAGCTTCATCTAATGCCTCCTTCCTAAGTTCATCGAAAGTTGGATAAAAGACATCCTTTTTTTCTTTCTCTAATGCTTTTTCTTTCTCCTGACGAATAT
Source organism: Crocinitomicaceae bacterium (assembly GCA_044353285.1). Classification (GTDB taxonomy): domain Bacteria; phylum Bacteroidota; class Bacteroidia; order Flavobacteriales_D; family Crocinitomicaceae; genus UBA952. Next base: position 10,579 of record JBILCD010000034.1, read on the forward strand.
CTTTTAGCGTTTTGTACTCATCTTTAATGTATAATGAGAAAGTAGCACCGAAGGTAGGGTTACTAGCAGCCCACATGTTATGTCCTTGAAAACCTGTACCATCTAAGCCCAATGGATCGGCTGGAACATATTGTAAAGCTGGTTTAACAGGAAATAAAAAGGCCTTTTTATCCAAATTTTCCTTTGTCAAACTGCGTAAAGGCGAATAATTATCAAGCACGTAGAAACCTCTTCCAAAAGTTGCTGCAACCAGATCATTTTCTCTTTTTTGAATATCTAAATCATATACCGCTGTGATAGGCAAACCGCTAATTTTTGTCCAAATTTTGCCATTATCGTTTGAAAAATAAGCCCCAAACTCAGTCCCAACAAATAATAAATTGGGATCCACATGGTCTTGCTTGATGCAATAAATATTCCCTCGTTCAGGCAAATTAGAAGAAATGGAGGTCCACGTTTTACCTTTATCGTTGGAGGTAAACAAATACGGCTTAAAATCACCTTGACGTTGAGAATTAAACGCTACATAAACAGCATTTTCATCGTGTAAGGATGCCGTAAGCATATTAACACGTGTATTTGCCGGCACTCCTGGAAAGACATTGTATTTTGCCCAAGTTCCACCGTCATTTTCCGATACTTGAATTAAGCCATCATCCGTACCAACATATAAAAGACCTTTTTTCTTCGGCGATTCATCCAAGGCAATGACGTTTCCATAAATGGTTGTAGAAGCATTTTTCATTACCGCATCGATGGTCCAAACTTGATCCATTACTTCTAATTTATTTCGATCAATTTGCTGACTTAAATCGGGCGAAATAACTTGCCAGTCATCGCCTTTATTCGTAGACTTGAATAATTTATTTGCGGCAAAATATAAGGTTGATGCATCATGAGAAGAAACAATAAGGGGCGCATCCCAATTCCAACGGTAGGCAGCTTCTCCTTTCCCTGGCATAGGCTGAATCGGCACTTTCTCTCCCGACGCTTTATCATAACGAACTAACCAACCGTGTTGAGCCTGTGCGTAAACGATATTATTATTTGACCAATCTGTTGCTGATTCGAATCCATCTCCCCCATTCGTGATGTACCAATCTGAGTTAAGAATCCCTGCTACATTATTAGATGCAGAAGGTCCACCCATTGAATTATTATCTTGCGTACCGCCAAAAATATTGTAAAAAGGAGCCGCATTATCAGTGGTCACCTTATAAAATTGAATGATTGGAAGATTGGCGTAATACTTCCATTCTTTAGCATGAGTAAAGGTTTCATACATCCCACCATCACAACCTACGAGCCAATGATTCGTGTTTTTTGGATCTATCCAAATGCAATGGTTATCGACATGCTTATTTTTTTCGCCAGTCGGCTTAAAAGTCTTACCACCATCTTCGCTGTGGTGCATATAGGTATCCATTGCAAAAACTTTGTTTTTGTCGAGTGGATCACAAAAAATTTCTTGGTAATAGTTTCCACTTGTACTAAAATCAGATTGCTTTGACCAACTTTCGCCTTTATTGACAGAGCGATAAACACCACCTTTTCCGTAACGTCCCTCAACGATAGCATATACATAATTAGCGTCACTTGCCGAAACCGACAAACCTATTCTTCCCATATCGCCTGAAGGAAGCCCCGATTTCACTTCACGCCAAGTTGCGCCGCCATCGGTAGATTTATATAAAGCTGATTCAGGTCCGCCACCAATGTAGGTCCACTCGTGTCTTCTTCGCTGATGAGCTGCAGCATACAAAATATCTGGATTCGTTGGATCTATTGCTATTTCAGAAACACCCGTGTTGTCAGAGATGTTTAGCGTACGATCCCAAGTTTTTCCACCATCAACAGACTTATAAACGCCTCTTTCTCCCCCACTCTTCCACAAAGGACCATAAGCAGCAACCCAAAGAACATTTTCATTTGTTGGATGGATTATTATATTACCGATGTGCTCAGAATTTTTTAATCCCATGTTAGTAAAAGACTTTCCTCCATCCAAAGACTTGTAAACACCATCGCCATAAGCAACCGACCGTTGATTATTATTTTCACCCGTTCCCACCCAAAGCGTATTCGGATTGGAGGGCGCTAATTCGACACAAGCAATAGAAAATGAACCTTGACCATCAAAAATGGGCGAAAAAGTAATTCCATGATTAGTTGTTTGCCAAACCCCTCCACAAGCAGCGGCAACATACCACACATCATTATTATTTGGATGAATAGCTAGATCAACCACGCGACCAGAAGTTAAGGCAGGGCCAACCAACCGAAAGGACAAGGATGCTACTGAAGATGCATCAAACAACGGTTTTTCAGGAGTGACAACAGGATTCTTCTTTTGAGCAAAACTTACAGAACAAAATAGTAGAAATAGAAAGAGTATTTTTTTCATAAGGTAAAATTATTTTTAATGTGCGAAATTACGAAAATCTGATAAAAATTTACAGAAAATTATAGCCTTTTAAAGGATATAATTAAACCAATAAACTTAAAGAAAATGATTTCATCAACGATTTAGACACGAATACCCTTTCACTAATGGGAAGAAAAAAAATAAAAGCAATCTTACAGCAGAAGAAGCAGCTTAAACTTTCATGCCCCTTACCACGCGTTCTTTGCGTTTGATTTTTTGAAGTTTCTTACGGGCAACCATTAGAATTGCACCACGCGGGTTACCACGAAGCAAATCTATTTTATACATACTATCACCGTACTTGATTTTTGGTCCACCCTGCTGTCCCCAATCCACATCAAAATAATAACGCTTAGAGGCATCTGATTTAGAATAAAATTTAAGCACTCTTCCTTCACCAGTTTCAAAACGAACAAACAATTCTCCTTTTGGGCCAAAGTGATCAAAAATACAACTTGTACTCGCTGGAATAATAATCGACTCTTTTTGACTACTTGAACTGGAAACAAGTGTGCCATTTGATGTCGTTCCTTGATTATCCGCTTTTATTTCTTGATCCAAAATAATCGTTGCAGACGTAAAAAACTGAACCTTAGCCATCTTATCCTCAGTATCTAATCCGAATTCATCGCGAATTGAATTAGTATAAGGTACTTTCATACCGCAAGACGAAAGAATTAAAAGTATAGTACTTAAAAATATGAGGTTTGTTTTCATGATGATTATTTTTTTCAAAATTAATTAAAACTAATCAAATAAAAGAGTTTTATCGAGGCAATTATTACTTTTGTTGTTATGAAAACGTTTAAAGCAATTACAATTTTTGTCACCTTATTTTTTCTTATTGCATGTAAATCAGAGAAAAAGGAGCGTATTATAAATTTTGAGCCAGCCAAAAAAATTCATTTGGATACAGTTCCAGAAATTATTCAAAAACCAGATTCACTTTTATTTTGGAAACAGCGCTACCAGAGTGATAGCGTAAAAATCAAGGTTGATAGCATCCAGCCATCGTTCGCAAAGCATTTTTTAGACCGCTTCAACCCAAAACATACTATTAAAAATAAATTGTTTCAAGGTGGAGATAGCCTACTTCATTTTCGCTGGACTTTTAGTGATACAACAGCCACAAATAATGCCTTTTATAATTGGTTAGACTGCTATGGAACCACTTGTATTTCTCTCAAATTGTATGAACCATTTAAAATTGAAAAACAAGCAACACTCATTTTTCGGAACCACAATTCTATATCATACATCCGAGGCAAGCAAAACGTATCAAAAGAAGCATGGATTAATTTTGAAAAAACATTATTTCCTAAGGATTCTTTATCCCTTTTAATTGTCCAAAAACCAGGAAAAAATGCCCTTTGGTATCGGTATAAAGACAAAAAATTTAATGAGATAATAAAATGAGAATTGTAAATCGAGGATACCTATCCGTGCTTCCAAACGGGAAATTTTGGGATTGGGCAAATGCAAATTGCCAAGAAGATAATTTATTGTTTCAAAATGATGAACCTTCTATTTATTTAATAGAGGAGGATTTCTGGGAGGAAGAATCAGTTATTACTGCATACTTTGCGAAAATAGCAAAGTGTGAATTTGAAACAGTTAATCCAATTAAAGAAATTTGGCCGATTATTTCAAGTATCGAAGAATTCAAAACCTACTTTTCTATTTCATCAGGAAATATGGTCTTTGATTTATTGAAGTCGCCCATAAGCAGCGAAAAAAATTAAGCGCGAAGGATTAAATTTATATTAAGATAGCTTGGGTCTTCTGTTACTTCCTCAGCAATCCAATCCGGAAGATCTATGGGTGTATTGATATCGTTTAATTCAATTTCCGCTATGATCAATCCTTGTAAATTTCCTTCAAACACATCAATTTCCCAACATAAGT
>JBILCD010000180.1:0-5134 GCA_044353285.1 Crocinitomicaceae bacterium
TTGTCACGATTTAATTCAATATAGAATGTTAATAGTTTTATCTACTTGATCTCCTGTGTAAGAAAATAAATAACGAAATTCGTTTTATGGTATTAAGCAGGTTTTGGTTAGGAATTTTTATATCTTCCATAATTTTTGTGTTGATTGGTATGATTAATTCGAATAATTATTCCATTGATTTTGTATTGAACGGCAAGAAAACTGATCCTATATTAATTGGTGAGGTATACTTGGACAAAACACCAGTTTTCATAAGGGATAGTATTCAAAAAGCGCCTGAAAAAACCATGGTTGTCAATCGGAATACAAAAGACCCTGATACCACCTATTGCTTCAAAAATAAAACCGTTCAAGTCTATTCGGGTGTTCAAAAATCGGATGGTTTATTACCAACGTGCAAGAATACCTTAATTGACATTATCATCCCCTTAGTTGCCTATTTGGCATTTTTTTGTGGCATAATGCAATTACTAATTGACTCAGGCGCTTCTGAAAAACTTGCTAAAAAACTTAGCCCAGTCTTTATGATTGTCTTTCCAAGTCTCCCTAAAAATCACGAGTCGATTTCCTACATGACACTTAACTTTGCAGCAAATTTTTTAGGTTTGGATTCTGCTGCCACACCCTTTGGTTTGAAGGCTATGCAGAGTTTACAAGAATTAAATCCCGAAAAGGATCGTGCGAGTGATGCTCAAATCATGTTCATGTGTCTCCATGCAGCAGGACTAACTTTAATTCCAACTTCCATTATTGGATATCGTGCTGCAGCAAATGCATCTAATCCAGCTGATGTGATGTTGCCTTGTATTTTAACTTCTTTGATTGGAACAATTGCGGCATTCTTAATCGTAGGTATACGGCAACGAATAAATTTTAAAAGTGCTGCTTTAGTAGCTGGCCTTATGGTTTTAATTTCTGGGATTATAGGATTATTGTTCTACATTAACTCATTAGATTTAATCTCAAAAAATTATTTTACTGGTAATTTATCTGCCATTATGCTCCTAGGAATTATTGGCCTTACCTTGATTTTCTCTTTAGTTAAGGAAAAGGAATTCAGATTAAAAAACACTACTGTTTTTGATTCTTTTGTTTCTGGTGCTCAAAATGGCTTAAAAACAGGAGTTATTATTTTCCCGTACGTTTTAGGAATGTTGGCGGCAATTTCCTTATTTAGAAATAGTGGTTTGTTTGAAATTATTAGCAATGGGATTTCGTCACTATTTTCATTGATGGGAGTAGCGAGCGACATAACTTCTTCTTTACCTGTCGCTTTATTGAGACCTTTTAGTTCAGGAGGTTCGCGTGGTTTTATGATAGATGCGATGAATAATTTCGGCCCTGATTCCTTTACTGCTCGATTGAGTTGTATTTTTCAATGCAGCGCTGAAACAACTTTCTATGTTATTGCTGTGTATTTTGGGGCAATTAATGTTAAAAATACAAGGTATACTTTAGGGACAATGTTACTCGTTGATTTGGTTTGCGTTATAACGGCAATCTTTGTTGCCTCCTGGTTTTTTTAATTCTACTTGATGTTTAGTTTTTTTAGGCGAAATAAAAAAGAAGTAACAGATCGTAAACCGATTGAGTTAAAGGCTATTCAATATGAACCCAAGATTATATTGGCATGGGCTAAAGCGATTGAAGGAGATAAGGTGATTCAATTGGGATTAAAAGAAAATGGGTATCCTGAGTTGTTTCATGTTACTGAGGCTATTTTTCTTAATCAAGTATCACGCGATTGGTTAATCGCAAATGGTTACGGTCAATTGATGGCGATGGTGAATGCTGCTGAAGGTTTAACGGAGGCTTCTGAATGGTTAGCAACTCATAAATTTGAATTGTTGTTTCATATCGGTAGGGCGGTAGATCACAACCCCGAGAGTTGGGTATGGTTGAAACAATTTACTACTCCAGATTTATTCATGCTGGCTAAAAGTATTCAGTTTATCAAGGATCAGATTGAGGAAAATCATGGCGATATTCATTCCATGGGAAAGGATTTATAAAAAAAAAAAAATCTGAATATTCTTCATTTCATTCTTGATATTAATTTATCTCAATACTCCTGATGTTTCTTTTGGCTTCACTTCAATAGCTCAATACAAGTTCTTAAATACACCCAATGACCAGTATTTTCGTAAATAAAAGTGAGGAATAGACAAAAAAAAAAGCTGTTTCATACGAAACAGCTTCATAAATTTTAAGGATATTACAAAATTATTGTACTCTTCTTTTCCAAGTTGTTCTTTCACCATCAGCATCCTCAGTAATTAATTTTTGATCGTTTAATTCAATGATTTTTTCTGCAGAATTAGTTTTATTCATATCAGCAATCATTCCTTTTTTTTCTTCTTTGCTGATTTCAGGATCTGTTTTTACTTTTTCAGTTATCATTTTCAAGAACCCGTTTTCAATTTTCCATGTTCCGGAAACTTCCATTTTTATCTCAACGAATTCCATCATCATATCGTTAAAGGTTTCAACAGTTGCTTTGCCGGTGAAAATGCCATCTTTGAAGTATTCACAAGTAGCATCTTTCATGGTTGCACCGTCTTCTTCTTTATCATCTGTGAAATACACACCTACAATTTTTTCACTCTTTTCTTGATCAGGAGTTTTTTTCTTGGTGGTTTCAGTTGTAGTAGCCCCATCAGTTTTTTTACCGCCACAAGAAATAATTGTAGTACTTAATACAAGTAAAACAAAACTAATTTTTAACATTTTCATACTAAAGAATTTATAATTTAAACAAATGTAACAATAAAATTTCAAAATATTCTTAATAATATTAACATATTTAGATTAAATTATTTTACTAAAGTTGTTTGCTGATTTTTTATTTTTATAATTCCCCACTCTTTTCTTTGATATTCAATGCTACTGAGGCTATTTGTCTTAATCAAGGATCAAATCGAAGAGAACCACGGTGATATTCACTCCATGGGCAAGGATTTATAAGCCATAAAAAAAGCCCGCCGAAGCGAGCTTTTAATAAATTTGTAACTAATTAAATCTTCGTCACCTTTCCAGTTAATTTTTGTCCTGAAACAGTGGTAAGTGAATAAAAGTAGATTCCATTAGGTAAAGCAGCGATATTCATGCTACTCTCAGTAGTAGAAGCTGCAAATTTACCATCCATTCCTACTAATATGACAGAACTAATGGCTTCACTCGCTTCAAAATTCACGATGTCTGAACTTGGATTCGGGTAAACATTGATTTCCGTTTTCAATTCTGTAATTGAGCTTGTTGCACCAATAGAAACATTGTCTAACCAAAGTTGAGTTCCAGGCAAACCAGTTCCACCTCCAAATAAATAAGCCGAAGAGGTGCATGCAATGATGTTGAGTCTATTGGCTGTACCCATTCCAAATTGCTGAAAAGGTATAGAAACTGTAGTCCATGTATTGGAAGTTCCAGCGTACATGCCATAGGCTTGAAACATGACCACATCGTCATTGGGGCCAGCTCCCATGGTATCTGAAAACTGTGCAAACACTACACTCGTGTCACCCATGGCTACTGCATGTTTTTCACTAAACATTAACGGTTGCGAACCTGCATTGGTAAAGGAGCCATTAATCTCTTGTTGTAAGATACCAGGTATGGTATCTGATGGCAACTGAATAGCTGCGGCTACCATAGGATCAACTATAGACCTTAATTTAGCAGATTGCATACCTGCAAAAGGCGCAGCAATTTCCATGGTGTAAAGACCTTGACCCCATCCAGGGCAATCGGTGGCAATACCAGGAAGTAATTCCGTTGCTGTTGCTTCGAAGTTACCATTCACAACATTTTGGGCACTCGCAGAAGCGATAAGTCCCAAGAATCCAAAAGAAAGTAAAATTTTTTTCATAGTTTTTTGATTTAAGTTTAAGTAAATGTAGTAATTAATTATGAAACTATTACTTGGTTAGATTTTTTACAATTACCATGAGCTAAGGGATACATCAAAAAAATAAGGGTGTAAAAATATTTTTACACCCTTATTACTACTGTATTTAATTACGACGATTATTGATAAACAAGATCTATGCAAGGAAGCGCATAATTAACCGAGGGTCCACCGTTTCCGTAGAAATGTGAACTTGTAATTTTTAAGGCACCGTGATTGATTGGAAATTGGATAGTAAAACTTCCTGGCTGGAAAAGTACCCTGCCAATTGTTTGTGATATATATATCGGCCAGTTAGTCTGAATTCTATTGACGGTGTATGTATGATTTGGCATCAACGATAAGGGAGGAATACTGACGTATGACATGGCTAAGGAATCAAATAGATGACTTCCTGAATATAAAACTGTATTGACCGCGCTGTCTCTTATTTCAATTAAATAGGGTATTTGGGATAAACCGGCACAGCTTTGATAGCCAACTGAACAAATTGTTTTAGGCACATTGACTTCAAAGGAATAGGAATGTACCTCGGCATCAACAAAATTTGTATCTAAAAGTTGTTGCTGTTGTTGTGCGGTATTAGAATAAAGGGATAAAAAATCGGGGTTGGACGTACTACAAGGTGTTTTTTGGGTGCCAATAGGATCTTTTTTGCAACTAGCAACAAGGAAACCAATCGCACAAATCATGACAATCATTTTTTTAACATTCATAAACAATAAATTAGGGGGTTAGCCTTGTACAAACGCTATACTATTTTTTTTGTTGTATGAGTGGGGATAATGGAAGCTAGCCGAGTGTTCCGACGAAGGAGGAATGTACCGAGGCTAGCTGTGTGCTTCTCTCGATTACCGTGTCTCTCGGCTCCGCTCGATTCACTTAAAGAGCACATCGAGCGGAGTCGAGATTTGCTCGATAAGCTTTATAGAAGCTAGCCGAGTGGCCCTGCCATAGGTAGGGTTGCATCGAGGCTAGCGCAAGTGGTTTGTGTTTCACCAAATTGTTTGAACATAATTCGGTCAGTATTTATACCGGTCGTTACACTAAAATCTCTAACAGAATGTCTCTTTAAGTTTTTATGAACGAAATTTCTACTCTGCGATTAAGGGCACGCCCTGGGACAGTAGAATTATCAACTTTAGGTTTTTTCTCGCCAAAATAATTAACGAGAATGCGATTGGATTTAATGCCATTCATTATCATGAAATCTCTGATGGCATTAACTCT
>JBILCD010000181.1:0-5122 GCA_044353285.1 Crocinitomicaceae bacterium
CTCCAGGAAGTTTTGGACCGAAAAAATTACCTGCTTGCCAAGTAAATTCGCGCTTTCCTTTCACTTCATTAAATCCATTCTTATACGTTACTGTGTAATCAATAGCGTCCATTGTGAGCGATGAATTATTTTTAAAAAAGATAAAAAAACCAATATTTTTACCAAGCACTTGCTGATTGTAACTTTTTTCTATTGAAATACCACATGTGTCAGAATTTTCGGATGAAATACCAAATGAGAATAAAACTAAGGATATAATTAAAAGCTCAAAAATGAAAAGTGCTTTAGTATAATATGTTTTCATCGTGTAGATTTAGGATTAAATTAATTTTTTGTTTCAATGATCTTATTAATTATTGATAAAATTAGCTAAATTAGTGCCATAAATAAACTCAAATATTTTAATTATGAAAAAGATTCAAATTCTATTATTCTCCATTTTTATTCTTTCTAGCGTTGCATATTCACAAACACAGTCTCCCGAAGAACGTGCATTGGCTCAAACAGAAATAATGAAATCCGAATTAGCTTTAACGCCTACTCAAGTACCAAACGTTTATGATGTGAATTTAGGTATTATTATAAAAAATGATCAAATTAAAAATTCAACTTATCCGGAGGACCAGAAGAAACAAATTATTCAACAGAATAATGAAGCGCGTAAATTAATGTTAAAAAATATTTTAACAGTCGATCAATATTCTAAGCTTGAACTTGGACTAAAAGAACGCAAAGAAGTAAAAAAAGAAACACAACTTAAAAATTAAGTTCATTACTATCGTTTATTGATCTTTTTTTTTGAAACATTAATTCGTTAACCTTTCGTGCGCAAAACCAATACTTCGAAGATCCGTTTTTACGAAAATAACAAGTTGGTTTATTTCATTCTGATAAGCTTTGCTTTTCTGCTATATGGTAATTCAATCTCTCACTCTTATTCTATAGATGATGAATTAGTAACGAATACCGATAGGCAAATTCATCCTTTAGTAGATCAAGGCTTGAGCGCCATTCCTGAGATATTCACCTCTCATTATGCTCAGAATACCGAACAAACCTACGAATACAGACCCGTAGTAATCACGACCTTTGCGATTGAAAAATCACTCTTTGGCAGTTACGTTAGGAGGGTTCATATTTCACATTTTATTCAAGTATTGCTTTATGGACTTTTAGGCTTAGTTATTTTCTCCCTGCTCAATCAGGTATTCAAAAAAGAAAAAACGGCCTTAAGTTTTCTTATAGCACTGGTTTTTTTGTCGCTTCCCGTTCACGCAGAAGTTGTAAACAGTTTAAAAAACAGAGATGAGCTATTGAGTCTTATTTTTTCTTTGTTGGCTTTCTCTCAAGCCTTTAAATTTGCCGACCACAAACGCCTATTATCATTAGTTTGGTCCGGCTTGTTTTTTCTTTTGGCCTTAATGAGTAAAAAAACGGCCTTGCCCTTTTTGGCAATAATTCCCATCGGTTTATACTTTTTTAGGAGTTTACACCTTAAAAATATAGGGGTCGTTTTTTTGAGCTTAGGATTGGCTCGAATCCTCTTTGCTGCATTTAAAATTGGCTTAGTCGACGAAACGAAATTGCGTACTTTTTCTACCTTGGAAAATCCACTATTCGGTCAAGATTTCATGAGCCGGATCCCAAGTTTCTTTTATTCTATTTATTGGTATTTCAAGTCGGCTCTATCCCACTGGGACTTTCACTTCTATTATGGTTTTGGGGCGCTTCCACAGGTGAATTATAGCCATCCGATGTTTTTTCTGTCCTTATTCCTGGTATTTGGTTTATTGAGCGTATTAAGCTATGGCATAGTCAAAAAGAAAAATGTGGGGCTGAATTTCGGCATCATCTTTTTTTTACTGAGTATTTTTGGAGCCTGTAACCTACTGTTTCCAATGGTCGGTATTGTGGCCGAAAGACTAGTTTTCACTGCCAGTTTGGGAATTGTAATTGCATTAGCCTTTTTAATCAATGGAGCTAGAGATAAATCTTGGGGTAAGGGAATTATCCTTCCCAGTATCGTTATGTTGTATCTAGGGATCAACAGCTTCTTAGTGATTCAGCGCAACCCGGATTGGAAAAATCGCATTACATTATTTCAGAAAGACACGGAAAATAATTTCCCTTCGGCCAAAAGCCAGGCAGTTTATGGACAAGAGCTACAATTTCTAATTAATCAAGAATGGCTTAACCCAAGTGGTCAAGATATTGACATGTTTAATAGAATCTTGAAAGCTAAAGAGGCTTATCAATTGTCATTAAAAACATACCCCAATTACCCCAAAATAGAAAATAATTTAGCCTATTTGTATTCCATGTATTTTCAAGATCATGCTAAAGCAATAGAAATTACTAAAAAGCTATTAAAACAAAATCCTAGCTATAGAGAAGCCCGGGAAAACCAATTATCAGCTACTTTGAAGGTATTTACCACGTGGTGTAAATTACCCCATGATTTAAACGATTTGAGGTGGAAGGCTGATCAGGAACCTATCACTACCAATCAGGCTGAATTTAGCTTAATCCAACAATTTGAAGAGCGCGGAAAAGCAGTGCTCTCGAAAGGCATGAATCCAGAAGCCATTGAGGATTTGGTCTCATTTGCACAAGGCATAGAACTCATCAATCCAACGCTAGCTAACTTGAAACCACCTTTCAGCGAAACAGTGAATAAGCAATTGAATCTTTTGTATTCAGGAGCGAGACCATCCTACAATATACTTGATACTTTTCGCATAGCTTTAGCTGAAAACTTCAACCATCCCCTATCGAATAGAGAATTTCAGGAAACAAAAAATAAACTTAGAGACATTTGCATACGTGAGGCTCGCACCTTTGATCAAATGCATCAAGGAACGTGGGCGCTTGATTTAGTTGACAACTATTTTATTGAAGCACAAGATTATGAGGGGATAATAGCTATCCACAAGGAGCAAATTAAAAATGGTTTGGGCACAAGTAAAGATTACATACAAATTGGAAATGCCTACTTAAATTTGGGCGATAAAACGAAAGCCATTAAGGCCTTGGAAATAGGATGTGATTTTATAGAACAATCGAAACTCCAAAACAAAGCATCCGAATTGCTAAGGTTGAAGAATTTTATTGAAAAAATAGCATCTTCAAATTGAGCGCAGCCTTTCAACACCATCACATCATCGGAATTGGTAGGTCAGGAACCACCTTATTGCAATCGCTGTTGAATGCGCACCCTGACATTTGGGCTGGACCTGAAGACTACTTCATTCCCTTTTTTTACCGCCAATGGAAAAACAAAACGACGTTTACAGCGAAGGATTTGAAGTATATGGAATCGTTTCACAATGCGTTTGCAAAGCTGCAACCCTATGTAGGTTTTACATTTGATACAGCGGCATTTCTCCAATCGAAGCCGGAGAATTTCAACGGAATGGTCAAAAATACATACGATTCATTTGTTGATGAATTGAATCCAGAAAAAAAAGCGACCTTATACGTCAACAAAAACCCGTTACACTCCCTTTATTTAAATGAATTAGAAGAACTTAACCCTGAATCTAAATTCATTTGGATGATGCGGGATTACAGAGCCAATGTCTTTTCTCGCATCCAAAGCGTGCATTTGAAGCGCAGCAATGTGTATTTTAACTCGGTCCGATGGGTCTATTTTTACAAAAAAATGAACCGTTTTCAGAATAAAAACCCTAAAAAGGTCATGGTCCTTCGTTATGAAGACCTCGTGGAAGCCCCTGAAAAACATTCGAAAAAAGTGTTGACTTTCCTGAACGCAGACATACAAAAGGACCTACCATCCTTGCTGTTGCCCTATCAAAAAAAATACAAAACAGAGGTCGCATCTAACTATCAAGGGATAGAGCGAATGGAAAAACGATTTGGCGATTTGGCGCAACCGATACACACAGATACCATCGACAAATGGAAAAATGGATTGAGTGAACATCAAATTCTAATCGCCGAAGTGATTTGCGGGAAATTCGGAAGTGAACAGGGTTACCAAGCAAGCACTCGATGTAACAGATTTCAATGGGTATCTATTCAAATCATTGCCTTCTTTGTGAAGCTATTTGTAATATCATTGCTCAAAAAAGATGCGCTGTTTAACAGTTTACCTCTACCTTTCAAAGTGACTTATTTTCTAAGATGGGTGGAGAAAATAGACAAAAAGCGTAAAAAAAATATGGATTTTAAAACAACTTGACGAGATTCAAGTTCATTTCATTTTATGTACGGAACGGACTGGCAGTTCTTTGTTGTCTTTGATGTTGAATTTGCACTCTGAAATTTAAGTATTTTATCAGTTTGTCGCGACTGGTTCAATCGTTACAAATCTGAATTCAGGAGGTGCGATGTAAGCGAAATCATACCCAATTTCAACAGTCGAATTTGAATTGTTTACTAATTCTTTTGAGCATGAAACTCCTATGTTACAATTATTGAAATCAGGATTATTTACTATCGGTCTATTACTAACGACATGATCTCCGGACTGAATTTGTTCTTTAAATAATTCCGCAGCTGACTTTCCTTCAAAAAGCGCCTCTAGGATTTCTTCTGGACCGCCGTAATAATTCGTTGCAAAATACGCCCCAGCCCCGGATATAAAGAAAGGTAAAGCTGTATCCGTAATTCGATTAATAGCCTCTTTAATCCCTATATCATTTGGATCAGAAGAAGAACTTCCAGCAGAACCACATGCATGGTTATAAATAATAATTGGTTGATTTTCAAAATGCAATTCATTTACGATATCTTGAGCATAGACGAAATCATTAATAACCATACCCCCAAATTGATCATCCAACCCACAACTTGTACAACCATGTCCAGAATAAAGGAGAAATGAACATTTATTAGCAAGCGGAACAATGTCCTTCCAATTAGCTTTGGGATAGTAGAATTTGTAAACGAAGATCCCTTTGCTAGTAAGCAAGTTGGCATAGCCATCGAATGACTCAACGACTCCCTCACTCACCTCCATACCAATGATCAAAACTGCTGTTTTCTGATTCAAGGCGGGCGACTTTTGTGCTGCTAATGAACCAACAAGGAACAAAGAAATTAGAAGGCTCAGAAAATTCATGCTACTTGATTTTCAAATTAATAATAACTCAAGGTAGAA
>JBILCD010000182.1:0-5076 GCA_044353285.1 Crocinitomicaceae bacterium
TTTGATATGTGCAAAAAAGATGACCCTTTTAAATCTCTATCTTTTCTTATTAATTTAATCATAATAGCAGCAATAGAATTGGTGTTTATCTGAGCAGAAAACAAATGAGGGGAGATCATATAAATAAAATGAGTTGAAATGGTTTTATACTGAGTTAAAGGAAAGCGAAAACAAATCGATTGGTTACAGGAAACTCAAGAACCAAAATGGACTGGAATATAGGCTCGAAAATAGTTGGTTTTATAACTCTTGGATGCACTATACTAGGGATTGCCATGCTTTTTCAATCTCAGATATTATTAGGAATAATCATTATAGCAATTGGAGCTCTTGTTAATTTTGTTCAATTTAAGATTACAGGAAAAAAGTGGTGACTAATGTTTTACCTCTCCAAAGATAATTGATACAACCTAGGGTTTTCTATTCCTCCAATGGCATCTGTAAGGATTCGAATTTTATTAAAAGATATTCTCCAATTGAAAAAGTTAGCGATTGAAAATCAATATCCTCGTTCTTTGTTTAAGTTGTAATAATATTTACATTCATTTGAACAAAACTCTGGACATTCATAAAGATCAACATCTAATAAATATGGATTCGGTATACCTAATGCTTTTCCAAGAACATATTTTAACTTAGCTGATAGTAAAACCAAAAATGAATTTAAATTTGTTTCAGATGCTAAAACATCTTTAGTTTTCTTCGAACATTGAACTACATTTTGGCACCCTTTACATTTTTGAGATGTGTTTTTTACATAATTCCACATAACTTTACTAGGATCAAAATCATTTTGCAATAAAATATTTTCTTTTTGATTAGTAACCTTTTCATTATTTATTTCATCTTCGTCTATAAACAATTCCTCATCCTCTTCCATTTCATTATTTGAATTTATTTCATCTTCTTCCATTTCACTATAGTTAGAACCCTCAACCCAACTTCCATAAGAAATAAATTCCCAATCTTTGTCTAAATACTTCAATTGAACTTTATCTTTTTCAAGGTAAACGAGGGTTCCTTGTCCGTCTTTATCTTGTAGCATGATGCCACGGTCTTCATTTTTAATTTCATCATAAAAAAGAAAAGGCATATTTGAATTCGGGGCAGTTACTGACCACTCTTTAGAAGAAATTTTATTCCATATTAATTCATTATCAGCCACCCATTTTACTCTATCATTAATAGGAGAAGATGATGTGACTTGTGAAAAGATACTTAAGTTCGAAAAAGTCAATAAAGCAATTAATAGTTTTAATAAATTTTTCATGAGGTTTAGATTTATTAAATTTTTTCTTCGTTAATTTTATATAATTCCCCACTTAATTAGACCAGGGACAACTCAAATATAGGTGCAATTTGGGTATAACTAGCAAGAGCTTGATTAAATAAAAGTTCGCAAGCGTCATTGGGGTTTTGTTCTAGGTTCACAAAGAAATCAAAAAGCCCTAAAAAACAACCATTAAAATATAGTATATTTGAATGATGTGAATGGTTAAATGATAATCGAAACATTAATTTAAAAATCAAGTTCCGGTAGATATTTACTATAAAACTGACAAAAACTTAAAAATGCTTACGCTAAAATCCTTTTTACTTTCCTTCACCATCCTATTTATGTTTCTTGTAGGTTGCAATAATCCATCAGGAATTAATCAAAAGACAACAGGTGAACCGGCTACCCCCAAATTGCAAGATAATGTCGAATCTTCGATTATAAAAGTCGAACAAAAGTACCAAGATGAATTAAATCTAGATTCATTAATCTTAAACTTGACAAAACAAGTTTTAATTTCAATCAGAAACAAAGACTACAATAAATTTTCAGATTTTATTCATCCAATTTTGGGAATTAGATTTTCTCCATATTCATATGTAGATACTGAAAGTGATATGAAATTTACACGTGAAAAATTTGTTAAGGAGATAAAAACAAAAAAAAAGTTTATCTGGGGTACCTATGACGGAGGTGACGAATCAATTTTTTTGACCTTAACTGAATATTTGAATAGTTTAGCTGATGGAGATTACTTAAATGCAGAAAAAACTAGTGTTAACAAAGTTATTGGAGGGATCGGCACTAATAATAATAACATAAAAAAAATATACCCTAAGTGTGATTTTTCTGAAAGTTATTTTTCGGGATTGGACAAAGAGTCGAACGGGATGGATTGGCATTCCCTCAGAATCGTATTTAAAAAGTATGAAGAAAAATACTATGTAGTTGGAATCGTGGAAGACAAATGGACAATATAAATTTCTGCTAGTAAATTGCAATGAAAACATCCTGTCATGTCAACCAAAAAATTATGAGCAAGGTATAAGTACTATTCATATTATTTAATTACAAATTATTAAAGTTTCAAATAGTGGAGTTCTGAACCCAATCAAAAAAAGGATGTCTTTAGATCTCTTTTTTATAACTCCTCCTTTCACAATTCAATTATTTAGCAAACTACCATTCAAACTATTTATCCTTTTAAAGGGTGTATGAATTCCTTTTTTAGTAACTTAACATTCAACTTTAAACACATTAATATGAAAAGAAATAGAAGTATAATATTAAATGCCTTGCTGATCGTTATTTTCTTTGTGTCTTGCTCATCTCCTAATGATTCATATCCTAAAGATTCATTGCCTATAGATTCATTGCCTATAGATTCATTGCCTAAAGACTCAACACCTAAAGAAACAGTTAGCCCTGAGCAAGCTAAAATAATAGGAACTCCTTTTAGAATAGGAAGCCTTGAGGTTGCCCAATATGATTTTCCTGAAGAGATAGATTGGCATGAAGCAATGAAGGAATGCACGGCACTAGGAACCGGGTGGCGCTTGCCAACTATAGAAGAGCTGCGCTTAATTTTTAAAAATGATGATAAAATCTCTAATTTTAGCGGATTAGTCTATTGGAGTAGCTCGGAGAAAGACAACAGCAATGCACTTTTTTTCAATATTTGTGGTGAGAGCACCTCCTATTTTAATAAGCAAACTATAAACTATGTGCGTGCCGTTCGGTCTTTTTAAAACCGCACAGTACTTTAGGATTTTTTTTTTAAAATTGGGGTTTAGTGGCTCTTTATCAATAAAATAAGCAATTTTAATTAAATTTATTTTTTTCTTTATCAAAGTTTATAGATGTTAGACGTCTCTATTTTTTGATATATAACAATGAATCTATCTTTTCAATTGAGATGACAGCTTTACGAAAAAACGCTTTCTCTTCTTCCGTAAAATCATCCCATGAATTTATTACCGCTTGCTCAAATTCTGACATTTTTGAATAATCAGGTGATGGTAAAGTTGAATTTGAAAATGTTGAAGGGGCAATAAGTTTTTCAGATTCTTTTAGTTTCCATGGTGGAAATTTAGAATCAGCCCTACTGAAATTTTTCTTTGGATAATAGGATTCGTTTTTCTTAAAAACTGAACATGATTCCAAACAGCATATTAATCCGATTAAAGAAATGTATTTTATCATAACACTTGACTTATATTAAATCTTGTAAAAATCAATAATTCCTGGATATAGAAACTTAAACATAGGATACACCACAATAAATAAAGAATTCTTAAATGGTTACATTAAATCATACGTTTATCCCAACCAACACAATAAAGCAACTGAATTAAAAAATTGAAACAAATTCAGTTATAATGGTTATGGTTCAAAACGAAAACTAATTATTTATGAATACCTTCTTTTTTACCTTTATCTCAGTGAACTCAATTTTTTGTTTTTCACAAGGAACCCAAAGTCAAATAACTGATCCGACAAGCAACCCTAAGGAAATTTCTGCCTTGTTGGCTGGTCTTGATAAAGACGCTTTGGAACCGTTCAAATCATTTTCAAAAAGTGAAATCGTTCTAAAAGAAGGGAACGAAAGTGAAATCTTGGTCGAAGAAATAACAATTGGTTGTGGTAATAATTTCTTTTCAGAATCAGAAAATCTGAATGCCATGATAGTAAGGGGTAAGTGGTGCGGTGATAGCTATTTTTGGGCACCAATAAGCATGGGAACCCAAATTACTGAGGAAGCCTTTCGTAATAATGAATTGTTTACCGGTGAATGTATCGACCAAGATTCCGAAGGAAATCTAATAGCAAAATACACTTTTGAAAACGGGAAATTAATTTCTCTTTCTCATTTTCATAAAAACGGGGAAGTGTTAAAAAAATATGCTTTTGATAAAGGCATTCCGAATGGAATCAGTTCAGAATATGACACAAAAGGAATTTTATATTTCAGTCGCACGTATGAACAAGGTATTTTAAATGGTCCCTTTTACGAAATATATTACACCGATGATCCTGATTGTCGAAAACGTATTGATGAAGGCACCTACACTAATAACGAGAAGCTACTCAATAAATCTGTATGTAATTAGTTTTTTAATTCCATAAAGAGTCGCCAATAAGAACCATTTTAGTAGAATAATTAATAAAAAAATAAAGCCATGAAAATATTACTTGCTTCATTATCACTTTGCATAGCCTCGAATTTGTTTTCTCAAACAATTAATAACAACCCTCAACCAACAAGCGTTGCTCAATATTCTGACACTCTGGAGTATGATTTGAACAAATTCACCTCAGAATACGCCGTTGAAATTTCAACTTGGCCCCAGGAAAGAAAAGAATGGTTTAATACATTCGCATATACTCGGGGAAACATTAGAATTCCAAAAGAACCGATAGTTGCTCCGAAATGGAAAGATTAAAGGATTCTTAGCTTATCGTTATCCTAAATAAGGGGGGGGGGATTATAGTTTACAGTCGTAAAATACTTTCCTGGGGGATTAGCAACACGCTGGATGCTAAATGGTGTATCGATGTGTTCAAGGATGCCGTAGATAAATATGGTGCGCCTGAAATAATCAATTCAGATCAAGGTTCGCAATATACGAGCTCAAGTTGGAATCGTAGTATGGAAGATCACAAAGTGAAAATATCAATGGACGGAAAAGGTAGGGCAATCGACAATATCTGGATTGAACGGTTTTGGAAAACCATAAAATACAACTACCTCACTTTTAATCCAGCTGAAACAGGTATCGAGCTGTACAAGAATGTTGAAT
>JBILCD010000183.1:0-5065 GCA_044353285.1 Crocinitomicaceae bacterium
ACATCGTTAGCATATCCAAGTTTATCTACATTTTTCTTTAGAATTACTTCCATGATTCAAAATATTTTTTGTTTACAATCAATTATTTTAACATGTCACCAACATATGGCAAAATGGCCAAGTGACGTGCGCGCTTAATCGCTTTGTTCACTCTTGTTTGATACTTCTGAGAAGTTCCGGTGATTCGACGTGGTAAAATTTTACCCTGTTCGTTGATCAATTTCAACAAAAAGTTCGGGTCCTTGTAATCGATGAACTTGATGCCGCTCTTTTTGAATCGGCAATATTTATCCTTCTTAATATCTATATTAATCGGGGTAAGGTAACGGATATCGTTTGACATTTTAATTTTTTTATTACTGGGTTAGTACTATGATTGTGCAGTGGCTGATTGGCCAGCTTTTGATCTTCTTCGTTCAGCGTAGGTAACGTGGTCAACATCCATTCTCACTGTTAAAAAACGCAAGACTCTTTCATCGCGTTTCATCATCAGTTCGTAATCTGCTACAACGGTACCGCCCGCTTCAAATTCTACTAAATAGTAGAAGCCGGTCGATTTTTTCTGGATTGGGTACGCCAACTTGCGCAAGCCCCAGTTTTCGGAATACTTGATCTTACCTCCAAAGGTTTTGATCTCGTTTTCGAATTTCTGCACTGCTTCCTTTGCCTGATCATCAGACAAAACGGGAGTTAAAATGAAAACAGTTTCGTAAGAATTCATAAGATTTAACAATTTATTGGTTAATAATTTAGGGGTGCAAAGATACTCATTTATTTCGTTGAAGCAAATTATTACGCTCTTTTTCTCTTTCTTTTATTATGTTTGTTCCCAAACTGCTTTCATGAACTATTTTAACTCAGATTACGTTGAATTTTTCAAAGAATTAGCTCAAAACAATCATAAAGATTGGTTCGATCTTAACCGTTCGCGGTATGAAAAAAATATAAAGCTCCCATTTAAGGAATTTACTCAGTTAGCAATTGATTCCATTGCGTTGATAGATCCAGTTTTCAGTGAATTATTAGCAAAAGATTGTATTTTTCGTATTAATCGAGATGTTCGCTTTTCGAAGGATAAACAGCCCTATAAACTGATGTGCTCTGCGATCATAACGCCTAATGGGAAAAAGAGTAAGGCCATTAATGGAATTTATTTTGAATTTACGCCGGAGCATGTGCGTTTTTACAGTGGAGTTTATGAAATTGAAAAAGATGATTTATATGCTGTTAGGGCAGGAATTACATCAAATTTAAAGGGATTCAATTCCTTACTCAATGATCCTGAATTCAAAAAGATATTCGGGGATATTCGAGGTGAAAAAAATAAAATAATTCATCCTGATTTTAGAGAAAGTGCCCAAGAACAAGCATTAATCTTTAATAAACAATGGTATTTTTATGTCGAATATCCAGTGGAATTACTTTATGAAAAGCAGCTTTTAGATAAATTATTGCACGCCTACCAAGTTTCTCGACCGCTCGAACAGTTTTTCAATCAATTTATTCAAACGAAGTAATTCTTTTATCAAATCATTAAATTTTTGCAGCATTAGTTTAGTTCGAGCATTTTTGTATCTTTAACAGATGAAGAGAAAAATCGTTTGTGCTTTACTGAGTATCATTTCATTCTCTGCTGTTGCTCAAAAACAACCTTATCATATCGGGCAACAAGCACAAGGGGGAATCATTTATTATTTGCACGAAACGGGAGATGGTATTCAACATGGTTTAGTATTGTCTGTCATTCACCTAGCTGTTGATGTAGAATGGGGGCAAAAAGGATTGAATGTGGAAAAATGTGAAAGTAATTGGAATGGACAGGCGAACACTGCAGCTATTTTAAAAGCAGATTCTACTGAGTATATTGCTGCTCGTCTTTGCGAGAACTACAGCTACGACGGTTATTCGGACTGGTATTTACCAGCGCTCCATGAATTATCTGCCATAAAACAGAGTTCATATTTAGTAGACCGTGCTTTATCTCAATTAGTAGATGCAGAACCTATGGTGTTGGATTTGTATTGGACCTCAACCCAATCTAACGAGATGGCTGCTTGGTTTTACGATTTTAAGGATGATAAACCGTCAAATTATTACGATAAAACCAGTAAATTTTTAGTAAGGGCCATTCGTGCATTTTAAATTGAACCTAAATTATAGTGTATGAAATATTTATTCCTTTTTTTAGCAACTTGTTTAATTAAATTTTCATCGTTTGGACAACTAACAGGCCTCTATGGTTCTGATACCACTACATCCGTAGCGGCAAGAGATTATTTCAATGATTTTGCCTTTGATGCAAATGAAAATTGTTATGCCGTTGGTGGAACAGATAGAACACTAAGCATGGCTGGAGGAACGATTTATTATTATGGATTATGGATGAAAATAGATCCTTCGGGCAATGTGTTGCAGGCATTGAAATTGAACTTTGAGGAGATAAATAAGATAATACCAACAAGCGATAATAATTTTATCATTATCGGAAGTGGTACAGGATTATTGTGCAATGGGGTTTGTAAAAAGGATATGTACATTGCTAAAATTTCTCCGAATGGAACCATAATTTGGGGGCGCTCCTTTGGAAATGCTATAAATGATGGAAACGATATTGCGTTTGATATTCAACCTGACAATTTAGGAAATTTTATAGTTGCAGGGGAAGTGTATAATACCCAGTATAATCTAAAATCATTCATCTGTAAGTTGAATTTAAATGGAGACACCTTATGGACAAGGAGTTTTGGTTCAACAAGCGGCCAACAATTGATTCAAACCTTAAGTGTACGAGCCAATGGCGAAATTTATGTTGGTGGGACGGGGTCGAATGGAAGCGGAGTGCTACTATCAAAATTAACAAGTAATGGGGATCTATTATGGTCGAAATCGTATGCAAATTATGGTAGAATTTATGGAATGTACGAGCAAGCGGATCAATCCTTAACGCTTGTAGCGAATAATCTGGTCAACAATTATTATGTCTTGACGCTATTAAATGTAGATGGGGTAGGCGCTGTAAATTGGTCAAAACAACTAACCTTGGATCTTCCCGCGAGTGAAATATATGTGCGCTCTACCTATCAAGATGCTCAAAAAAATCTTTATATCACAGGATATCATTACAATAAAACTTCATTTACAGGAGATTGGCCCTTTCTTTTAAAAACAAATAACATTGGAACAGTTTTATGGGCTAAGTCATACGATGAGCATTTTGGCACTGGGAAGAGTATCAAGGAACATCCAAGTTTGGGAATTGTTTGGGCCGGAGAACACATTAGGGCATATGGCAACGTTACGCAACCAGACGCTTGGATTGTTCAAACAGGCACTGATGGATATTCGGATTGTTTTCAAACGATAGGTACCCTTTCACAAAATGTGGCACTTGTTCCGCTTACAAAATTTTATACACGAATGAGCAGCTATATCACAGCAACTCCAATGCCGACTACAAGTCCATTAATCGTGTATTCAGTTGACAAATGCATGCAAAACTCCTTGGAGATAACAGAAAATACTACCTTTCAATTTATAAATCTGAATGCATCTTTGATTTTTAAAATTGAAGATGAAGAACTATTTGTTCGAGTTACAGATGGCCAAGGAAGGGAATTGGCAAATGTTGTCTTGAACAATATTGAAAATACAATAAATACTCAAAATTGGCATACAGGTGTTTATTTTTTAAGCATCTCAACTGCCACTAAAAGCACAACACAAGCAATCTATGTGCAAAGTTTTGATTAATTTTTGTTTTAAGCGTATGTCTTTTCTTCTTTCCTGCACGTGCTGCCCAATTATTAATTTAAACGCTACGTTATGAAATCACTGATTTTATCAATAATTGTATTTACTTACTTACCCGTATTTTGCCAATTTAATATTCCCTCACCCATACTAAATGTTGGGAATTATATAATCACTGATACCGTTTATATGGATCCTCAAGGCAGTGATGCTAACCTTGGGACATTTTCTTCTCCTTTACAAACATTTGCTGCAGCTGTTCAAATGTTGCCATGGGGAACCGCAGGAATTAATGGGGGACATGCGTATGGTTTAATTATGTTGAAGCCAGGATTTTATCAGACCACATTAGGATTTCAGCAATATGCCAATAACTGGCAAAATAATAGTGTCTATAAAGATATTAGCGTCGAAGGAATAGGTAACGTTATCATTGGTGGAACAGTGGCCAACATATCTACTGGACACTTACTGCAGTTAAGCGGAGATCATATATTTGTGAAAAATATCACATTACAATATTCTTCAGGAATTGGACTTTTAATTGCAAGAGAAAATCCTCGTCAACGAAATATATTAATCGATCATGTGACGGTAGACCATGTTGGGTCTTTTTCCATGTTAACCAAAGGAATCGATACGATATCCATCATAAATTCAAAGTCTCTATATGCAAGTAGGATTGGGTTTGAAAATTCAACATCTCCTTGTCAATGGCCCAGTGGAATTAAATTATTGGACAATTCAACTTGTATTGTAAGCAATTGTGAAGTAGCGTATACCCGCGGGGAAGGATTAAACTTTCAAAATAGCACCCTTTGTAATGCTTACAACAATAAATTACATGATAACAATTTGAATTTCTATGATGAAAATTCATCCAAAATTATGTTTCATGAAAACTTGATCTATAATACACCTAACATCGGATCGCAATATTGGCGAGGCTGTCTGGCTGATACAACAGCTATTTGGTCGGGAGATGGAATCTTAATTGCAAACGAAGGGTCCTGTTCAACTGGATCAAATCCAGTATTTGAAAATTGTAAAACAAAATGTAGCTTCCCAACTGTTTATTATCCTAATGTCGATAGTATTTTTATTTATAATAACATATTACAGAAAGTAGGTTCAGGGATTTCTTTTTGGGAGGGGGTAACAAGCATTGTCGGAATTAATTGTATCAAAAATGTCTTTGTTTTTAATAACACTTTCATAGAAACAATGGGAATGCCCGGGGCTAGCAATAGCGGTTTTGTTAAATTTTTCTTTCCAAGTTATAACCTTATTGCTAATAGCTTTTATGGAAGTATGG
>JBILCD010000035.1:0-14595 GCA_044353285.1 Crocinitomicaceae bacterium
AGAAGTATTCCATAATTGCTCATTTCGAGCGACCAAAGAAGACTCGCTAATTGAATGGTCTTGTCGGTATTCAAAAACCAAACCAACAGGAAATAAAAACGATTGTATTGGAAGCAAATAATCTTTTGGAATTGTCATTGACAATGCTAATTTTTTATCATTATTCAATGAACAAAAAGAAGATAGATAATCGGTATTGATAACAGTTTCACTTGGTAATATATATCCTGCTTGAGCTAATCCATTCCGATATGTTGCACTTTGTAATAGATCGAGTGAAATAAGTTTAATTTCTGGATGAATGCCCTGAACAATTTGTTGGTAAGCCACACCGTAGGAATCGAGAAATCCATGGGTAATTAACGCGTGATTATCAATGCTAGATTCCAGTAAGTCGGCAGCGTATGAGATTGATTCATTCGACAGTAATTTATTTTCTTTTATTTTTTTTAGATAGGCTAAAGCGGAAATTTTATCCTCTTTTACGATTGCATTTGCTAAACATTGTGTTAGAATGTCAGGATCTAAAGGCTTCATTGCTTCTGCTAATTTCAATTCTTTTTCCCTATCAACATTGTAATTACCAGACATATAATAAAATAGATAATATTCAAACGAATTAGGTGACTCGAGTTTTAAGAGTGAAACATCTTCATCCATTTTTTCTTGTAATGGGGCATCGGCAGATCGAGAACGTGATTGATTAGAAGCTACTTTCTTTTTCTGAATAAATTTATCGGAAGTAGTACTAATAGATTTAATTTCCTGCTTTGAATTGGAAACATCCTCCTTGTTTTTACTTGATTTTTTCGTGCTGATTATTTCTACCTCATTCAAATTTTCAAATTGAATGGAATCCATTACTATTATTGGACTTGATGAATTAGAATTGAATGATGAATTTATTACCTTATTTTCTTCCGGTGGTTGTGAAAATAAGATCCCAACTTGAAAAAACGCAATACAAAAAATTATAGTTTTCATGGTATTTTTTTTTCAATTACAACCTTAAGGCAGGAAGGTTCAATCTAATGTAGAATTAAAAATCACTACTGTCCGATAAAAATCGGACTTTCTTTTCTTTGTCCTTTTGTCTTGATACAAAAGAACGAAAAAATCAAGTCTCAATTGAAGACGTTCGGCTAAAATTTTTCATCGACCGATACACGAAAAGAGTGATAAGCAAAGCTTATCAAACGACAAGCGCTTTTCGGTATCGCTTACGCCTCGAAATTTTCTTTACCCTCTCTTTGCCAATCGAGACGAAAAAAAAAACGTACATGGAGTTAATTTTCATAATCTTAACACTTTCCTTTCTGATTCAGAGCACTAGCCACATCGAGAGTAATCTGCAGCAACCCAATAATTCATATGGATTTTTATACATTTTTTTTTCTCTGACAACACTTATTAGAACTTAAGAATAAAGGTGTTTATTTATTATAGATTGAAAATTGGTCAAGAAAAAGAAAAACGAATTGTTTATTAAAACCCTAATAATACGTAGATTTGCTCGTTGACGAACCATGAAAAAAAAAATATTCTATTTCATTCTCTTTAGTTTCGCACTCGGATTACTGTCCCTTACTACAAGTTGTGGGAAAAATAATTCGTTTTCAAAAAAGCACCTAAGTTTTTCAGTTGACACCTTGGTATTTGATACTGTCTTTACAACAATTGGCTCTACCACTCAACAATTTAAAATTTACAACAACGATAATAAAAGCGTAATAATAGAAGAAATTGAATTGATGGGCGGCGCCAACTCATTCTTTAGAATGAACGTTGATGGAATAGCGCTTAACATGATTAAGGATACAAAGCTATTAGGAAGGGATAGCCTTTTTGCTTTTGTAGAAGTAACCCTAAATACGAATGGTCAAACCTTACCATTAATTATTGAAGATTCAATTCGTTTTCGAACAAATGGCGTCGATCAATATATAAAATTAGCCGTCTGGGGGCAAGATGCCTACTTCCATTACAAAGACCTAAACGAAGGAGTCTGGCCCAATGATAAGCCGCATGTCATTTATGGTTATGCCGCTGTTGATTCTGCAAAGTCATTAACCATTCCAGCCGGAACACAAATTCATTTGCATAAAAACGCACTATTATATGTCTATAAATCAAGCTTACATGTTGAAGGTACTTTGGGCAATGAAGTGGTTTTTAAAGGAGATCGACTCGAGCAAATGTATCAAGATGTCGAAGGTCAATATTATGGCATTTACTTCCATGAAGCAAAGGAATCAACGATTGATTATGCCATCATAAAAAATGGCACTAGCGGCATCCATGTTTATTCCAATGATGCTTCCAATCCAAATTATACCCTTACCCTTACCAATAGTAAAATATTCAATCATTCCCGGTACGGTATTTTTATCTATTCTGGAGGCAAAGTAAAAGCGGAAAATTGCATCGTCTCAAAATGTGGGACACATGCATTGATTATATTGGAAGGAGGCGATGTTAATTTCAATCATTGTAATTTAGTAGGATATGGCAATTCTCAATCGCCAGCAGTAGGAATTAGTAATTTTTACAACGATTACACCAATGGCACAACCAACGTAGGCTCCATTAATGAAGGGAAATTTTATAATTGTATTATTTCAGGAAATTTAAACAGTGAATTGGCTATTGACACCATCCAAATGAATGGGGTAAGTCTGAATTTTGACTTTAAGAATTGCTTAATTCGTTCCGAAATAATATTTCAAGATACATTTTACCAAAATACATTATGGAATGATAATCCACTATTTGAAGATACGGCTCAAGGAGACTTTTTATTTACTTCAAATTCAACATTAAATGGAAATGGTGTAGTAAGCTCAGTAACTAATGACATTTTGGGTTCTCCAAGAAATAATCCACCTGATATCGGCGCTATTGAATTAAATTAAAAAAAAAGCGCTTTAAAAGCGCTTTAAAGGTAGTATTTAATTTATTTTATGCGCTAGCATTCATATTATCCAAAACATCCATTACGCTTTTAACTGCCTCAGCAGATTCAGCAAGTAATGTTTTCTCCGCGTCATTTAAATCTAACTCGATAATTTTTTCAATCCCATTTTTACCTAAAATAACCGGAACTCCTAAATAAATATTGCTCAAACCATATTCACCTTGAAGCCATGCACAAACAGGGAAAATCCTTCGTTGATCGCGAACAATTGCCTCTACCATTTGCGCTGCAGCAGCTCCTGGAGCGTACCAAGCAGAAGTACCTAGCAACTTTACAATTTCTCCACCGCCAAACTTGGTGCGTTCAATTATCTCGTTTAAGGTATTTTCTGCAATTAACTCGGTAACTGGAATACCCGCAACAGTAGTATAACGAGGAAGAGGAACCATGGTATCACCATGTCCACCCATCAAAACTGCTTGAATATCTTTTGGAGAAACATTTAATTCAGTCGCTAAGAAAGCGCGATAACGTGCAGTGTCTAATACTCCAGCCATACCAAAAACCTTATTCGGATTTATTTTAGCATGTAAAAAAGCGCAGTACGTCATGACGTCTAATGGATTAGAAACGACAATTATGATAGCATTTGGTGAAAATTTAACAATGTTCTCTGTTACAGTTTTAACTATTCCTGCATTCGTGGCAATTAAGTCATCTCTTGACATGCCTGGCTTTCTTGGCAAACCTGAAGTAATAACAACGACGTCAGAATCCTTTGTTTTTGAATAGTCATTGGTTGATCCAATGACCTTTGAGTCGTATTGATTTACTGGCGATGTTTGCCAGATATCTAGGGCTTTTCCCTCTGCAAATCCTTCTTTTATATCCAACAATACAATCTCATTGGCAATTTCACGATAAGCAAGCACATCAGCACAAGTTGCGCCTACATTACCTGCTCCTACAACAGTTACTTTCATTTTTAAAATTTGTTTTATATTTAATGTTTACGAAATTAATACATTTGTCGATATTTACTTTAATTTGAAAATCTTTTTCAGCATTAAATATTTAAGAAGGCAACCCTACGCTTAACAATGCGTTTTAAAAACGGAAAACTTTGGACAACATTGATAAAATAAAACAAATTGTAGAAGGTTGCCTTCAAAAAGACCGACGGTCTCAGGAAGCTTTTTTCAAGATGTATTATGGAAAAATGATGGCGGTTTGTTTACGATACATAAGTGATCGAGACAGTGCGCAAGAAGTTCTTCAAGATGGATTTATAAAGATCTTTGACAAATTGGAACATTTTGATTTCCGCGGCTCTATAGACGGCTGGCTAAGGCGAATTATTTCGAACACTGCCATAGACGCTATTCGAAAAGCAAAAAAAAATCCTTTTCTCACTGACAACGATAATGATTTTAAGCAATTAGCTGAAAATGAATTAGAAAAAAAAGAAAATGAAATTTATATAGAATTAAAAGCGCAAGTTGCGATGGATGAAATTGAAAAATTATCTCCTGCTTATCGTACCGTTTTCAATTTATATGTATTTGAAGAATACACTCACAAAGAAATAAGTGAGATATTAGGCATAAGTGAAGGGACATCAAAATCCAATTTATCAAAGGCAAAAATGAATTTACAGAATAGATTAAGTATTAAATTTTCAAAAATTAAAGAATGACAAATAAAAATATAGAAGAACTTTTCAAACAGGCACTTGATGGGCACGAATTGCCCTACGATGCGTCTGCGTGGGAAAGTTTAAATAACAAATTAAATAAAAACACACCAGCACAAAGCCCCGTTAAATTATGGCGATGGGTTTTAGGGTCATTACTATTAATTTCCATTACATCTCTACTACTTTGGAATAACGCTAAAGAAACTGCCAATACAAAAAACATTGAAATTGTTAAAAATACTTCTCAAAAAGACAAGCCTACTAAAATTGACAAGCCTACTAATAAACAAGTCATAACTATTCAGAAGGATAAAAAGCAACCTTTATCTATTTCTACATTCGGAGAAGTTATTGAAATTCCAACGATTAGTTCAATCTTCCATGAAAATGAAAATTTAAATGTAGATGAGATTCACAAGGAAGAAATTATTAGCACAGAAGAACAAATAGAAGCAGTACAAAAACATGAAAATGATGTAACGGTAAATTCAAGCATCGTTTATCCTGCCCTAACCTTCAATTGCATTGGAGATCAAAAGGCACTGTCAAATATAAACGCTACTGATTTAGTGCTTGTTACACCAAGCAATCAACAATTAATTCTACCTGCGAAAAGTGTAACTTATGTTACTATCGAAGAAAAAGGCTACTATCGTATTGGTACAATGTCATTTGAAGGTCGCTTCAACGAGCAAGCCAACCAATTGGTTAGTGAATTACCGGTAGTAGAATTAATGACAGAAGATTTAAATTATTTAAATGGTCTACCTACTCTTCCGTTGAGCATTAAAAATTCCGAAATAGTCTTTACCCTTTTCGTAAACAATAAAGAGGTTCAGACAACTAATAAAAAAGATCTTGAAGTATATTTATTTCAAAAGGGAAGCAACCAAATAAAAATATGTGCTAGTAATGATTTAGGATGTAAAACAACAATTTCGAAAACAATCTCCATTGAAAATGATTACAATTTACTAGCGGTAAATGCTTTCGATCCTTTTTCAAATGATCTTCGAAAAAGTACATTTATGCCATATGCCCTTCTAATCAGAAATACACCATTTTCTATGATCATTATTGATCCATCTGATGGCGGTATCGTATTCTCATCTAACGATGCAAGCAATGCCTGGGATGGTAATGACAAACGCAATGGTAAAATGGTAGCTCCAAATAAAGCATATATTTGGAAAGTTATCATTACAAATCCTGAGCAAAAAGAAAACCAAGAATATAAAGGAACCATAGTTCGGCTGTAAAACAAATAAGATTTCTTAAGTAAGGATTATTTTCATAGATAATCCTTATTTTTGTTTATACGCTTATGGCAACGACAACACAATACCAATACTTCTCAAAATTAGATACTCAAAATTTCTGGAAAGAGGACACTATATCTTTTTCGGAAAATAAAATAACACAACAAAATCCATGAGTATCATCCGATTATTGCCCGTGCACATTGCTAATCAAATAGCTGCAGGTGAGGTAATTCAGCGGCCATCATCCGTTATAAAAGAATTGATGGAAAATGCCATTGATGCCAATGCTACGAGTATTAAAGTTATTATTATTGATGCTGGCCGAACACTCATTCATATCATCGACGATGGAAATGGAATGAATCAAGAGGATAGTATTCGTTGCTTTGATCGACATGCTACAAGCAAAATAAACGAAGTTGGCGATTTATTCAAATTACAAACCAAAGGATTTCGAGGTGAAGCATTGGCTTCGATTGCATCGATCGCACAAGTAGTGTTAAAAACTAAATCAGAAGATGAAACTATTGGGCACTTGGTTGAAATAGAAGCTAGCAAACTAAAAAAAGAAGGTGAAATTGTATGCAGTAAAGGGAGTAGTTTTGAAATTAAGAACCTGTTTTTCAATGTACCTGCACGACGAAACTTCCTTAAATCTGACTATGTAGAATTTGGACATATCGAAGATGAATTCATCCGTATTTCGTTGGCGCACCCCGAATGTAAATTTCATTTAATACATAACGACCAAGAAATTTACATATTGAACCCGAGTATATTGCGTAAAAGAATAGTTGATATTTTCGGGAAGAATAGCAATGAAAAACTAGTTCCTATTGAAGCAGAAAGTGATATTATCAAACTATCAGGCTATGTTGGGAAGCCCGAATCGGCACGAAAAACAAGAGGGGAGCAATACCTGTTTGTGAATAACCGTTATTTTAAGGATGCCTATTTTAATCATGCCATTAACAAATCTTTCGAGGGATTAATTCCTGAGAAATCCTATCCCTCGTACTTCATTTTTTTGGATGTTGACCCAAGTAAAATTGATGTAAATATCCACCCAACAAAAACAGAAATAAAATTTGAAGAAGACCGCTTCATATATGCCATAATACTTAGTTCTATAAAACAAGCCTTAGGCCAATACAATATAAGTCCGACCTTAGATTTTGAGATAGAAACCAGTTTTGACATTCCCACTTCGTACAGAAAAAACGACGTAATTGAACCTCAAATAGACATTAATCCAAATTTTAATCCTTTTCAATCATTTCCAAAATCATCGGTGAAACAAGGAAATTCATCAGGAATTGAAAAGCAAGGATTTGGACAACTAACTACCCAAGAAAACGACTGGGAAAATTTTTATGCCATCAATACTTCAGCGGAAGCTAAGCAGCAGCAGATTGAACTAAACGATGAATATTCTCATGTGCCTCATTATTTAATTCGAGGTAATTACTTGTTAACAAACTGTAAATCAGGCGTGTTAGTGATAGATATAAAACGAGCGACTGAACGAATACAATACGAGAAATTAATAAGTAATTTCATTAAGTCTCCCATCAATGCGCAAATGCTACTCTTTCCTTACCTTAAATCCCTTAACAAACAAGAGGCAATTATCTGGCAGGAAAATAAATCATTATTGGAGCAACTTGGATTTAAGGGAGAATTACGAGATAATGAACTGGAATTAACTGCTGCACCTGATCTTTTAAAAGAACAACAGATTGATGCCTGCATAAATGAATTATTTGAATTATTAATGCATACGCTTATTGATAAAGGAGATATTGCTCATAAAGTTGTTGCCATTATCGCAAAAACGAGTGCAAGATTGGCCACTGTACAAGTGCAAGAGCAAGCCATTGCATTAGTCAATGAATTATTTCAATTAAAAGAACACGTTTATACAAACGCTGGTTTACCGATATTAAAAACAATAACAATAGAAGACATCGAATTAAAATTTAAATAATGTTTGCCAATTTACCCCAAGTTACCAAAAACATTTTGATACTAAACATCATGTTTTTTATTGCCACATTAATTTTAGAAAGCCAAGGAATCGACCTAATATCTAAATTAGGAACCCATTATGTGAATTCCCCACTCTTCGAACCCTACCAAGTGGTGACGCATTTCTTCATGCATGCTGGATTTTTTCACATTCTAATGAATATGTGGTTATTCGTTATGTTAGGTGCCTACCTCGAGAATTTATGGGGGCCCAAGCGATTTTTTATTTTCTATCTTGCTTGTGCATTAGGCGCATTTGCCTTGCATAATGCCCTTGGATTTTATCAAATCTATGAATTAAGAAACCAGCTTTCAAGAAGCTCGATTCCCATGAATGAAATAGATGCAATCATTAAAAATACCGATAGGAGCAATTTAATTAGAGTTTTAGAAGAATTTTTAAATAAAAACAAGTATGCTATTAATGCAGATTTCACGTCCTATTTACAATTATGCATTACTCCAATGGTCGGTGCCTCTGGAGCAATCTTTGGCGTACTATCGGCATTCGCTATTTTGTTTCCAAATACTGAATTTAGATTATACTTTGCGATTCCAATAAAAGCAAAGTATTTTGTGGGTGCTTACTTATTATTGGAAATATATCAGGCTTTCGAAAATCAAACAGGTGATTCTACAGCTCATCTAGCACACATAGGAGGCGCCATTGTTGGAGGTGCATTAGTACTAATTTGGCGAAAAACAGATCGTCAAAATTTCTATTAGCGATGAATAACAACCGGAATATATTTCAAGAATTAAAACAGACATTTCTTCAGGGTAAAATGACGCATCGCTTAATTATCATAAATGTAGCTGTATTTGTACTGATTCAAATTTACCTGGCTATTTTTCGACTGGGTGGTTTGGTGAATGAAGACCTTCCAAATATAATATTTACATTAGATACCAATCTTACAGGGTTTTTACATAAACCTTGGGGTCTTATCACTAGCATATTTGCACATTTTGATTTGTTTCATTTGTTTTCAAATATGCTTTTCCTCTTTTTCGCAGGTAAGTTTTTTGAGCAGATCTGGAGTGGAAAGCAACTTTTAACATGCTATATACTCGGAGGTATTTTTGGGGGAATTGCTGAAATTGCCGTACAAACTATATTTTATTCAACTGAAAACAATGGAGCATTAGTAATTGGAGCAAGTGGTTCTATCATGGCAATATTTATAGCTGTAGCGTTTCATAGCCCCCAAACTCAACTTTTATTATTTGGAAAATTTTCCATCCGCCTTTATTACTTAGCTATCTTCTTTTTAATTCAAGATATTATAGGCATTGGAACAAAAGATACAACTGCTCATTTTGCACACTTAGGGGGTGCTATATTTGGCATATTATCAATAGTCAAATCGAAGTTTATCCCAACGAAAAGTCCTAGTTATGGAGGTTTTTTTGATCGGCTCTTTAAATCAAGTAAAAAGAAAACTGTCGCTCCTAGATTTAAATCTGATGAAATATATAATCAAGAAAAAAGAGCACATCAAGAAAAAACAGACAGTATATTAGATAAAATTTCCAAAGGCGGTTATGAATCATTAAACCAAAGTGAAAAAGACTTTCTTTTTAAACAGAGTAAAAATGGAAAATAAGAAACGTAACTACCCCATTTTATCCATAATATTAAAAGTGATTTGCACCATCACTTTATTATGTTTACTGCTCAGCTACCTAGCTCCTTATTTTCATCCAAATACGATCACAATACTACCTTTTTTCGGTCTCGCCTACCCTATTTTTGCAATCGCCACTTTCTGTTTTGGGCTGTTTTGGGCTGTTTTTCGATTAAAATGGGCAATTATTTGCCTTTTTGTTCTATTAATCGGTGGAAAATTGCATTTTCGCACATTTGCCTTTCAATTATCCCCAGGAGAAACAGCACCCGAAAACGCTTTATCTATCTTAAGTTATAACGTACGGCTTTTTGGTATCTACGACGACGATTCCTACAAAAATCGAAATGCAATATTCGCCTATTTAAGAGCTGAAAATCCCGATGTTGCTTGCTTTCAAGAATATTACAAACAGGATAAACCAACAAAATTTGAAACTATTGATTCGCTATCTCAGGCATTAAAAAGTATTGATTATCATGAACGTACTGCTCATAAAATAAAGGGACGAAAAAACTTTGGCGTGGCGATGTTTTCGAAATACCCTATGATTGCTAGAGGTGATGTGATTTTTGAATCGCAAGAAAAAGATGATTTCAACTTTTGCATCTTCGTAGACATTGTAAAAAATAAGGATACCTTCAGGATATATAACGTGCATCTTCAATCAATTAAATTAACGAGCACGATGACGTCTATTGATGAAAATAATAATGATTTAGATAAAAAATCTATTTTAACCATGATAACAAAACTAAAAGCTGCCTATACAAAAAGAGCTGACCAGTCGAGAAGAATAATCGCTCACATGAGCGCTTCACCTTATCCATCTGTCATTTGCGGCGATTTCAACGATACACCAATGTCCTATACCTATAATCAATTCGACCGATTTTTAATTGATGTATTTAGAAATTCGTCGTGGGGAATTGGCCGCACATATATTGGTAAACTTCCAGCGGGAAGAATCGATTATATATTTCATACCCCCAATTTATCATCGGCAGAATTTAAGATTCAAAAAGAAAGATTGAGTGATCATTTAGCCATATCGTGTAAAATTTACAAACCATGATAGTTGAACTTGACCGCAATTCAATCGACGATCGAAAGATTAAACAAATTGTGGATCATTTAAGAGATGGCGGTATCGCCATTGTTCCAACAGATACCATCTATGCCATAGTTTGCAATCTTCATTCACAGAAAGGATTAGAAAAGCTTGCCTCATACAAAAAGGAAAAAATAGCTAAGGTAAAATTTTCACTCTTATTCAATGATTTCGATCAATTAGCAGCCTATACAGCTCCGATCGACCGGTCTATATTTCGCTTATTAAAAAGCAAACTACCTGGTCCATTTACGTTCATATTAAAAGCAAACAAACAAGTAGTGAAATTATTTTCAACAAGCCGGACTGAAATCGGAATGCGAATTCCAGATAACAAAATTATCAACGCGATAATCAATACCTTAGGTTCCCCATTAGCGTCTACATCATTGCATCACACAGAAGATAATATCAGGGTATATTTTTCAGAGCCAACTGAAATATATGAGTATTTCTCTGATAAAATTAATTTAATTGTTCTAGGCGGTGCAGGAAATTTAACCCCTTCTACAGTGGTAGATTGTACGCAAGGAGAGCCTATTATTACTCGACAAGGCTTAGGTATTTTATTCGAATAGGATGATTTTAATTATAGATTGTGGGAGTCAAAAGGTTAGGTTTATTGAGGAAGCCATAGAAGAGTTAGATGATCACAAAACGATTAAGCTATTGGATTTTACCAAAGAAGGTATAGAACAATATCGGGGCATTATATTTTCAGGAGCTCCGTTATTAATTACAGAGATAAACATGGCTAGCTACCTTGATAAATTTCAATGGATAAAAGAAGTTGACACGCCAATTTTAGGCATTTGTTTTGGCCACCAACTATTGGGAATGTTATATGGCGCTTATCCATCTAAAATGCGAGAAGATCGTGATTGGCAGGAAATAGAGCAACTTGAAGACGAGCTCTTATTAGACAAATTACCTAGCGTATTTTCAATGATGGAAGATCATTGCGAAAGCATTTCTATTCCGCAGCACTTTACCTTGTTGGGTACTTCAGATGCATGTGTAAACGAAGTAATGCGACATGATTCCAAGGCTATTTATGGCGTGCAATTTCATCCTGAAATATCTGGCAATAATGGCATGATCCTTTTTCAAAATTTTTACCAAATTTGCCTTGAGAAAGAACTAAAAAGGAAATTTTAGACATAAAAAAAGGCGACCGTGGCCGCCTTTAGTTTGTATAGCAATAGCAATTACATTTTAATAAATTTCACGGATTCAACTTGTTTCCCTGACTCGAATTTCACAATGTAAACACCATTTGGAATATCATTTCCATCAATAAACAAAGTGCTTTCACCAGAAGGAACATTATTTTCCTCTACTGTTTTTATTAATCGTCCGGTAACGGAATAAACATTTGCTGTAACCTTACCTGCTTTGTCTAAATTAAAGGAAAGCGTAGTTGAATGATTGGTTGGATTCGGATATACTTTCATTTTTGTTTTAAAGCTAGCTCCGGAATTATTACCGTTATTATCACCGATACCTAAATAAGCAGCAGAACTCCAAATTCCTCTTCCATAAGTTCCAATATAAATTTCACCAGGACGATTATTTCCTTCTTCAAATGTACGCCAAGACTGTCTAACTTCAAAGACTGGTGTACCTTCAAAACCTGCTGATGAATTATCCCAAGTAGCACCACCATTTTCGGTAACAAAAACACCACTTGAAGTACCAACCACAATAATATCTGAATCATCTCTGTCAATAATTCCATCATAACAACCTGGTTGTCCACCAGTTATTATGCTTCCTAGT
Source organism: Crocinitomicaceae bacterium (assembly GCA_044353285.1). Classification (GTDB taxonomy): domain Bacteria; phylum Bacteroidota; class Bacteroidia; order Flavobacteriales_D; family Crocinitomicaceae; genus UBA952. The sequence continues at coordinate 12,419 of JBILCD010000035.1, forward strand.
GATGTAAACGTCGGTGAAGCTGTAGAGGCATTTAATGACCTTCTATTGACTCCGTTAAACCCTGCGAACAAGACGATATCATTTTCATCATTAGGATTAACCGCTAAGCCCTCATAACTAGTTGTTGTAATTTTTGTGGCTGTAGTATAGGTTGGGGAAGTAGCACCTGGTCCAGTTCCAATATAAGCGACTTTTGTATTGAATGCAGGATCACTTGTATAGACGCTTCCTAAACCATCAATGCGCCATATACCATTCCCAGCGGAAACATAACAATTTTCTAAATCTTTCGAAAATTCTATATCGACATTGCCTGTACCAATACCTTTAGCGATACAAACCCAATTCACGAAAGTGGTCGACAAGCGCAATGCGTTCCTCGTACCCCATAATTCACCACCATTGATATTAACATAAGATAAAAACCATGATTGATATGGATCTTGAACACGAAGCGTATCCCATGCAACGTTGTATAAAACAGTATCAGTTCCCATATTAACTGTTTCACCAGTAGCTAGGTTTTGACCATAGTTAATTCCTCCAACAGTTAAGGCAGGATTATACTCAAGGGTGTCATCGAAATATAAATCAGTTGACGCAATCAGCGTTATAGAATCACCCGAAGAAGCACTAGATACTCTAACTATATCACCTGCTTCATAGTTTTTAGTAGCGATAAAAGTAACTGAATCTTCCGAATTTAAGTCATAATGCTCAGCCAATACAAATTCGGTATGGAAAGGGTGTATAGAATTTTCTGTTCCAGGATCAGCATAGGTTCCAGGATAAACTGGTTCGAAAGAGGTAAAGGTAACCCCTTTGTCACCCGAACGCATTGTTGAACCATATTGACTCGATGAGAACATCACCTTAGGATTAAAGTAAGAAATTTCACATTCGAATCCATCACCGCCAGTAACTTCAGTAAATTGCTGGAAAGTTGACATCGTATGGTCGTTGTAAAGGGAACCATTATCTTGTGCGCCTCCCATCACAGCACCATCTCTATCGAAAGCAATCCCATAAAACTGCGTTACATTATACCCTCTATTGGTTGGATACCAAATTTCGCCGAAATTATTTGAAACGTTCACACCTCCATCGTTTCCGATATACAATCTGTTATTAGCATCCCATTTCATTTCGTGGTTGTCGGCGTGAACATAAATAGGACTGCTAGGATTAACAAACCACTGACTTATTTTTTCAAAACCACCAGAAGGAGGATTATTTACCGTTTGCTTCCATTTCCAGATATCAATTCCACCGACAAGAATATGTTCTGGATCAGTAGGTTTAACGCTCACAATAGAATTATAAGTTCCCTGATTTCTATAAATATCAAAGTCATTTGGAGGACCTGAAGCACCAACAAACTGCGACCATGTTTGACCATCATCGTGAGAAACGTGCATGCTCAATAAGTTTGAATTTGTTCGAACTGCATACAGAGAGTACTTGTTTGAACTATTTTTTATTGGAGAAATGGCATATTCGATTCTTGCCGCTCCATTAGGAACTAAATTATTTGCGGAGGTTCCAGTTTTATCGGAGAAAGTAGTACCTCCATCAGTTGAGACATACGTTTTGTTGGAAGAAAAAGCACAAACGACTACTTGGCCATTTTTCGACATTTCTAATGAGAAACACCCACCAGTCGTAACAGCAACAGACGTCATAGCTGCATCTCCAAGCTTCCATTTTTTCAAACCGGCACTAGTAGCCATCCAAACATAGTTATCTGCATCTGAACTAACCAATTGAGTACAACTATTTGTATTAGGAATATTATCCCAAGTAGCTCCAAAGTCTGTTGAATACCAAACACCATTACCATTCCAACCTTCTTGATTTGAACCAGTAGCCACGTATAAAGTTCCATCTAATGTTTGCGTCATACTAGAAATGTATGGGTTTGCACCTGCAGCAATATACTCATTAACACGCGTCCAAATATTTCCTTTATTCAGTGAAACGAATAAACCACCTGAAACACCACCAGCCCAAACACGGTTAATGTTTGTTCTGTCCGGTTGCACAGCGCGTGTACGCCCACCAATATTATCAGGACCTTGCTCCATGAAACTAATCGTTTTGGAGGTTTTCATTTTGGCAATTTTGCCTTGGATTTCAGCAAGAGCTTCTGGTGTTACAGCCTGTCCAGTGTTAACATC
>JBILCD010000036.1:0-14421 GCA_044353285.1 Crocinitomicaceae bacterium
AAAAGATTATAGCGGATTCGTTATAATTTAACAAATATGTTATATTTGTTATATAAACAAAACGAATGAAAAAGATGCGAGTTTATACAATTATAAAATATTCAAGAATTGCATTACTAATTTTATTTATTTTAGGTATAATTGGCTTTGGTCTTTATTCTAAATTTATTAGTAGTAATCATAAAGATATACCCGAATTATTTTTTGTTTGGTTTCTATTTCCAATATTAATTTGGGTCAGTAGATTGATTAGAATATTGAAGAAAAATGATTTTTACAAAAATATTGAAAATGAAATTATAGACGAAAATGAGATTGTTTCATTTGTCAATCCGCGTTCAAGATGGATGCCTTTTTTTCTAATTCAAATACTTTTTTCGTTCACATTTATTCTTGATTATATTTCCCATTTGTTATTCGATCTTTCTGTGGACAATTCGTTTTATCTTTCACCAACGATTATATTTATCCTATCATCATTTATCTTTAGAATTAATAAGAGCGATGATGATCTGATAATTTATAGAAGAAGAGATAGGATAAGAACAGAAGATTTAGAAGTATTAGATAAGAAAGTGAATCTTGGTGATTGGGTGAAAAATGACCCTGTTTTACAACGAGATAAAGTAATCTTTGGAGAACTTGTTTTAATCAACAAGTATTATTTAATATCATATTTTGATGATTCTCTAAAATGTAATAAGGATTTCATTTTAAACTTACCTTCAATAAACTACTCTGTTCTCAATTGGGTTTCTCATTGTCATATTAAGTTTCAAGAATCAGATTTTAATGATGAGTTGATACTTAAAATTGCAGTCCATTCAAATTCATACGAATTACTTTTTCCCAACAGTAATAGTAAATTTTCTGAAATTTATGTGAGGAAAATAATTGATATCTATTTAAATAATAGGTTAGCTGATGCTAATGGATTGAAAAATATAAATATTTTGGAACTCTATTATACACTTAAAAATAAAGGAATTGAAACAAAACAACATCCAATTTTAGATTCATATAAACTGTGTGTCAAAGACGAACATCTTATTGCTAAAGAAGTTGAACAATGCCCTTACTGTAACTAATCATTCCACAATGTTTGAAGAAAACAAAACTCAAGTAATAATTCACAAGTCCAATTGGGCAAGGCAACTCATCATTGCAGTGATTGTTTTGGCATTCTTCTTTTCTGCCATAGGTAAGAACCCAAGTAAATCGGATTTTATTCAAGGATGCGTAAAAGAATATCTTAAGAAAGAACAATCATTTGGGTCCTCAACTTCTAATTATGTATCAGAGATTTCCACAAGTGTTTTCGGGTCTTGGTTCGAACCTTTGGTTGAAAGGGATGATTATATGGTATTCAGTAAATTCAATGTAGAGATTGACAACGAGCAATTTAAAATGAAAATCAAAGCCTTCGGTTTTTGGGGAAACATCTTTTTTTCAGAAGGAATAATGGAAAGAAAAGAACATATACAATCTGAAATGGAAAGAGATGAAAGTGGGGATTTAAATTGTGGGGATTTTCAAGAAAATCAATCAACTCAAATTGGAAAAAAAATTAGATGACTTTAGTACTTGGGCAAAAAATGATGAAGGATTTGGCGAGAAAAAGGTTGATGATGTTAGTGGACCTGACAATAATGGACTTTTTTCGGTTACCGCACTTGGAGATGCCTACGTATATATTTTGAAAGATGGGGAATGGGTTCATAATTTTTGAATAAAACTAATACTTAAGTGAAGATAAATAAATTGAAAGAAGAATATGGAAGAAGATAAAAAGGATCTGAATGATCTTATTAATGAAATCAAATCAAATTGGGATAAGACACCCAAAGTAAAACCCACCCCTAAAAAACCCACCCCTAAATGGCTTGTACTTTTCTTTTTTTGGTCTATTATATTCTCATTAGTTGGTATAATATTCTCTGCTATTTATAGAAGTAATGTTGAAAAACGAAATCAAAAAAATTCATACGATCTCAAAAGTGAAGGAGCACATAATAAAACTAAAAAAGATACTGCTGAGATGATTAAGCATTTTATTGAAACAGACCCCCAATTAAAAAAAGAACTTAATAATAAGGCGGATGTAATTGCCGAAAAAGAGATTAAAGAAAAGTTGAGAAATGTAAGTTTAGAAGAAATCTTTAAATCAAATATTGAATTTTTAGATGCCGCTAAAAAATTGTTAAACACAAAAATAGATGATTCAAGTAAACCGTATTTACAAGAGGGATTAAGATTAGAAATTGAAATTGTTAGCGGATTAATTAATTCTCAGAAATCAATTGTTCCTCGCTCTTTAGAAAATTTATTAGTACAACTTAAAGCAAAAGAACAAGAAGTAATCTCGTATAAAAATGAAAATTAATATATTATTTTTTTGTTTTTACTGCCTCGTTAGTTTCTCATCAAATAGTGTTAACCCCACTGGCACCTCTTAATTGTGTTCTTTTTCCATCCTTTGGAATGCTTATTTTAATCTCTGAAGAAACTGATTATAAATTTAGAATGAGGGATTAATTGAAATATGTATTTGCCAATCAAATTAACCTATACCTTTTTTTAACATCCAAATGATTTAGAGGAAATGCCGCTCAATCATATCATTTTTTTGGCACATTAACCCCCACCAAAAAGTTCTAACTTAGCTCCAAAAGAATCTCAAACATACTCACACATTATTTTCTATCTTTAACTCTTATTACCTTTTAACAATTCATTGCTCCTTGTTTTCTGTTATTTGATTAAAGCCCAAACTATGCGTAGCATAGTGGATGTTGTTAATGACGTTCAAAATTTATTTTGATAAGTTAGAAAAAAGAAAAAACCATTAACTGCGAAGCAGTTTGGGTTTCATGCTTGGACTGAGCCAAAGACCGGGTTCATGAAATACTCCCAGAGGGATCACAAAAAGAGAGTGAGAAACAGAGCGAGAGCGATGATTTCTCACTCTCTTTTTACTTCGTTCTCTTTCTCATTCTGTTATTATTTTTATAGCGAGAGCGATGATTTCTCACTCTCTTTTTACTTCGTTCTCTTTCTCATTACCTCCGGTGCTACTGCGTGGTCTCATTCTGTTATTATTTTTATAGCGAGAGCGATGATTTCTCACTCTCTTTTTACTTCGTTCTCTTTCTCTTTACCTCCGGTGCTACTGCGTGGTCTCATTCTGTTATTATTTTTATAGCGAGAGCGATGATTTCTTTCTCGCTTTTACTTAGTACTCACTCTCATTCTGCTATTTGATTAAAGCCCAAACTATGCGTATCATAGTGGATGTTGTTGATGACATTCAAAATTTATTTTGATAAGTTAGGAAAATAAAATTAATTTTAATCAAAATAAATTATGTCCACTATATACAAATACTTTTTTTTCCTTCTTATTGTTGGAGTACTTTTCGTTATATTTTCTGGAATAATTGTTTATTTTGAGAAATGGAAAAAGAAACATGCCCTTTTTGCTATTTTGGCTTATGGGTTAATTTCGTTTATCATTCTGCTAGCGCTATTTTTAAAACGCCAAAAACCATTAAAAAAATATACTACTGATTCAATGTGTCAATGTACAATGAATTCATTAAAATTAAAAAAGAATGACTTTAGTCTGCATAAAGCTTCTTCAAAAAAGATTTCAAATGGGAGATATATTTTAAATGATGAATTAGAACAGCAATGGTTGTCGGCTGGACACTTAGAAGATGTTGACGATAATGAAGGTTTTAAGATTGATAAACTAGAACAAAGTCGAAGATTTTTGACGCCTTTAGCTAAGCAACGTCTTTATGAACTAGGGAGAAGATTCCATGAAGCGATTGAAAATAAAAAAGAGCAATCTAGTTATTTTCTTGTTAGCTCCTTGACTAGAACAGTGCCACAACAAGAAGAAGTCAAAACTAAATATTCAAATGCTGCGACGAAGGATCATTCCCCGCATTCTTATGGGGCAGCATTTGACATAAGTAAAGTGATAAGTCCCGATAAAAATTGCAGCTATGGTATGAAGGCACTAGAAAAAATTCTGAAACAAATGCAGAAAGAAGGTAAAATCCTTCTCTGCCCAGAAGGTAAATGTATTCATGTTACAGTGAGTAAATAATGTGCAGTTTGAGACCTTTTTTATTGTGCTTTTTTAATATAAAAGCATACTTTTACTGAACAAAAATCGAAAAATTCATATCCGAAAAATATTTCAATAGATCAAAACGATAAACGGAAGAGCTCTAATGATAATTGGTAGAAAATACTTTTCCTCGGAACTTTCCAATGGAATTCGAAACTAAAAATAATGAAAAGTAAAATTATTTTAATGATGTTATTTGGATTGACAATTAACATGGCATATTCCCAAAACAAAAAAAAGCAGATAGAGATATTAAACAACAGAGTTGATAGTTTGAATAGTATTTTGGTTTTAGAAAGAAATACTAATATCCAGAAAGAAATTGAAAGTGTGAATCAACTTTCAACTCTTCAAAAACAATTAGAAAGTTTAAACACCACGCTAACTAAATCCAAAGAAGAACTTTCTATAAAGGAAATCGAATTAAATAATTCTAATCAGGAGTTAATGAATAAATTAATGGAGATAAAGGTTTTGAAAAGTCAAGTGAACGAGTTAAAAATGAAGCTGGAACAACAATCATTGAATTCGAAAATTGAAATAATTGACGCTCCCAACTTTTCAATTCCCAATCCCTATCTTATAGAAATCACTGATAGTAAAATGATTAATCCATGCCCAGAAATGGAGTATGTCATTGGTTCAGAAATATGTAAGAAAGAAGTAACAAGAATTACTTACTTAAAAAAAGGAAATGTGACGAGGCTTTTTGCATGTGTTGGATATTCTTATGATGGATGTCACTACTGCCCTGGGCAGAATGGATTTGTATTAGCCGAATATAAAAATTCGAACTGGACAATAATTGATTTCTTGCAATGCCAAGATTATGATGGTGGATGGGGTAATTCATTTGAAATTCGTGACCAATTTCTCTTAGGAAAAAATTCATTCGCTTATAATTGTTCTTCATGCAATGGTGGATTTGGTTATAATGGTTGTGAGGGATTTATTGTCGGTTTTATTGATGACAAAATTTCTGTTTTATTACAGGGAATTTCAGAAGAAAATAATCATGCTTCTGGAGAAGAGCCAATAATTGCATGGCAATATAATTACAAGCCTATTTCATCTGATAATCAGGTATTTAATTTAGAGAGAAAATATTATAATCTAGATAAACCTGTAGAGACAAAAATCTTGAAGTATAATTCACAATCAATGAAATTCGAATAAAAAATCGCAAGTACCTAATAATCTTTGTAACTTTCCCTCGGGGAAAAATTAGTTAAACAAGATAAAACATTCATGTTTCTATTTATAGATCGATATAAGTTGGGTATAGTAGTCGCCTTTGGTGTTTACATTAGTTTCTTTGTTTACCTAGAAATGCAGACATATAGGCGTTATTTCCCTATTCCATCCTATAGCGATAAGCAAGAATTTGAGGTTCAACCTGATGAATTATTAATTACACCAGAACAAGTTCAAATAGAACAAAACTATAATTCAGGTGATCTAAAAAATATTTCAAGAGATCAAAACGATACACGCGAGCGCTCTTATGAAAATTGGAAGGAAAATAATGCGACAAATAATAGCAGTACCAATCAACAATCAATCGAAGACTACGAAAAAAGTTTATTCGAAGCATCAGGAGGAGAATCGAAAAGAGAAACGATTTTAAAAGAAATGGAGCAGCGAAAAAATGATCAGAAAAATGATCAAAAAAATCCTGTAGCCAAGAACGATGATAAGAACCAAAATAATGGCGGAAAAACTGCTTATGCTGGGAATGTCATGGTCGATTGGTCCTTAGCACAACGAACTGCTCACTTAAATAATAATTGGTATGTTCGAAACCCAGGCTATACCTGTGGCTATGGATCATCTGGAAAAGTAACAGTTCAAATTAAGGTAAATCAAAATGGCGATGTGATTCAAGCGGTCGTTTTATCTTCCTCTGGAGCAAATGCATGCATGACACAACAAGCTTTAAAATATGCTAAATTATCCCGCTTTAATTATTCAAGCGCAGCATCAACTAGCCAAGTTGGTACGATCACGTATACCTTTGTTTCTCAATAAAGTCGCTCAATATAACCTTACTGCGCTTTCTTACGATACGATTTCGCCATATAAATCGAAATGATCAGCACTTGTAATTTGAATATCAGTAAAATCCCCTATTCGAATAAAATTTTCCGCTGTTTTCTTTACCAAAACTTCATTGTCTACTTCGGGAGAGTCAAATTCTGTTCGTCCAATGAAATAATCTCCTTCAACACGATCAAAAAGTACTGAGAATGTTTTCCCAACTTTGAGCTGATTCAATTCGTAACTAATGCCTGCCTGCAATTCCATTATGGCATCTGCGCGTTCTTTTTTAACCTTTGCTGGAACATCATCCTCTAATAAGTATGCTGAAGTATTTTCTTCATGAGAATAGGTAAATATCCCTAAACGATCAAATTTACTGCGTTTAACCCACTCATACATTTCTTGAAAATCAGCCTCTGTTTCACCTGGATATCCAGCAATCAGTGTTGTTCTTAAAGCAATCCCTGGAACTTTAGCTCGAATCTCCGAAATCAATGCTTCCGTTTTCTCACGTGTAGTTCCCCTTTTCATCGATTGCAAGATACGTGTTGAACCGTGCTGCAAAGGCATGTCTAAATAATTACAAATATTCTTCTTTTCCCTCATTACGTCCAATACCTCCATCGGAAAACCACTTGGGAAAGCATAATGCAGACGAATCCAAGCGATTCCTTCCACTTCAGACAATTGTGTTAACAAATCTGCTAATGCGCGTTTTTTGTACAAATCCAAACCGTAATACGTTAAATCTTGAGCGATTAACATTAACTCCTTCACCCCTTTTGCTGCCAATGATTTAGCTTGAAGTATCAAATCTTCAATGGGAGTGGAAAGATGCTTGCCCCGCATAATTGGAATGGCGCAAAAAGAACAAGGGCGATCGCAACCTTCTGCAATCTTAAAATAAGCATAATGCGAAGGTGTCGTTAATAAACGCTCGCCCACTAATTCGTGCTTGTAATCAGCCTTTAATGTTTTTAATAACCTTGGTAAATCACGTGTGCCAAAATACGCATCAACCTCCGGAATTTCCTTTTCTAAATCATCTTTATACCGTTCCGAGAGACAGCCTGTTACGTAAACCTTATCGACTAAACCTTCCTTTTTTGCTTCTGCAAAACGGATTATGGTATCGATAGATTCCTGCTTAGCATTATCAATGAAGCCACAGGTGTTGATAATCACAACAGACGAATCGTCGCGCATCGATTCATGTTCCACATCAAAATTATTTGCTTTCAGTTGTGCCATTAGAACCTCTGAATCATAAAGATTCTTCGAACATCCTAGCGTAACAACATTAACTTTATTCTTCTTTAAGGTTTTTGTTTTCATGTATTAATCTTACTACAAAGGTAAACCAACAAAATGAAAAGAATAGCTATTTTTAAACAATTGAAATTATTTAGCGATTTTAAACTTAATGGTATTAATTTTGAATTCTAAATGAAAAATTCGGAAATGAAATTTATTCTCATTTTAATTTGTAGTAGCCTTTTTGTAGCGTGTAAATGCCATAAAAAAATAGTAGAAAAACATACCATGAACAACGAAGAGACACTTCTTATCGGCAAAGTAGAAATGCATAGTGATTCATCCGATGTGATTAAGATAGAAGATGCGAAAATTGTTGGGAACAAGTTAGAAATCAAGGTAAGTTATGGTGGTGGTTGCGAAAATCATTCATTTGAATTAATCGGCAGTCCAAACATTTCGAAATCACTCCCGCCAATCCGATCGATTCAATTGATTCACCGTGCTAATAAAGATGCCTGTAAAGCCCTTATCATTAAAGAGATGGCTTTTGATATTTCTGCTTTTACTTATATAAAAGAGAGCGGAAGTACCATATATTTGCAATTAGATGGCTGGGATGAAAAACTACTTTACACTTACCCTTGATTGATGGACATTAGGCTTGATAAATTATTAGTTGACAGAAATTTAGCTCAAAATAGGAAGAAAGCGGAAGAAATAATCACAACATACGGGGTGCTCGTCAATGGTAAACTTTTCAATAAGATTGGTAAGAAATTCCCTAGTGATGCCGAAATTAGATTGGTGATTTCTGATGATCGATGGTCTTCTATTCACGCTCAAAAATTAATTGAAGCGCTCGCGAAATGGAAATTAAGCATAAAAAATACGTCGTGGTTTGAAATAGCCATGGAGCCATGTGCAGCTTCTGAGGTTCTTCTTAGCGAAGGCGCAAAAAATAGCATTTGTTTAGTCGAACATAATGTTTTAATAAAAGAACGATTTAAAGATCAAAAAAATCTTGTTCTCCTGCAGAATACTCCCTTGAGATCCTTATCGAATGAACTGATCCCTGAGCCATTAGACGGAATGATTATCGATACGCTAACTCCGCTAAATGAAGTTCTTCCATTTATCACTCCATTCCTTCGCCCTAAGGGAATTGCTATTCTGATTATTAAGCCCCAAATTGAATTAGATAAATCGAAACTTAACAAAATAGGAACGATAGCACAAAGTAAATACTTTCCTTTATTAAAGGAGCAGTGTATTGAACTTGCCTTGAGAAACCAGTTAGTTTTAACCGATTATAAGTTGTCGCCGTTGCTTGGCGAAAATGGAAATAAAGAATTTATGGGCTTGTTCTTCAAAAAAGATAGTGTCTAAATCATAGGGCAAGGCCCAATGAAAAGGTATCACACCCTTTCAGGGATTATCAACTGTAGTACATGCTAGATTATTTTCTACCAAAATTCGTGAGCAAAATCTTTATTTATCTTAAATAAACTCTTTTGTCCGATATAAATCGGACCTTATTTTCTTTGTCCTTTTGTCTTGATACTACGGCAAGCTCAGCACAAGTACAAAAGAACGAAAAAATCAAGTCGCTGATTATTCTTCAATACACTCCACTCTTTAAATAAGACCGTTTCAGCGATCTCTGCGAGCTGCTTTACGGTGCCCTTATTTCAATTCGCTTCACTTTATCAGAATAAAAGGCGACAGGAAAAAAAAACGAATTTATTTTTTAAAATGAAAGCTTGCATAAGAGAATGCTTGTATTGAAATAATACTTTGGTACCGTGCATCTCGACTCCGCTCGATGCCCTTTAAGTGAATCGAGCGGAGCCGAGAGACACTTAATATAGAAATCACCGATGAACGCATGCCACTTTCGAGTTTTTTTGCTACTTTTTTTGCGGGCCTTCGAGAGCCTCAGTCACCTCAAAAAAAGTAGGGCAAGTAGCAGCGATGAGCCAAGGCGCATAAAAAGTCAAGGCCGAATACTTTAGCTGCGTAGTACGTTAATATCCCACCATTTCAGGGCTTTTGACCGCGTAATCCTTGCTGATTCATCAACTAAATCCCTTGTTATCTGTCGATTATCGAATGCTTTTTTCATTAATCCGACGTATTATTTGATAGAACTTGAACAATTAACTATTTTTGCACACCTAATATCTTTCCATAAAGAAAAATATGACCATTGATAAACTTTTTAATGCCATTACTGATATTGAATTTCAATACAAACGATTCATCAAAACAAAAGAATTTGAAGATGAATCCCTTATGCGTTTTGATATCATCTCAGCAGAAATTTGCCAACAAATAATTAAAATGGCCTTAAATGATGCCATTACCGAAGAGGCAAAAAATCTAGGTAGGATTGAAATTAATTATCTACCCCAAGTAGGTTTTGGAAGAAAGGTATTGAATGCCATTACCTTTGGTTACTCGACGAAAAAATACCTTCAAAAAGAACGGCTAAACTATTTGTATGGAGCTATTCATGCTCGCAATAGATTATTTCAACTGGTTGAATTGCATTTGAAAGAAGAGTAAAAAAAATCTAACGCTTTACAATAGAACGAGTGGTTTGAATGCCATTTTGTTCAATCGATAAAAAATAAAGTCCACTCTTCCAATCAGGAGTATTTACCGTATATGTATTCGAAAAAACGTTATCCGATAAGATCGTACGCCCTTGAATATCAATTACTGAAAAGGCCATTTCAAGGTCTAATCCTGGTTCAATAATGAAATAGTCTTGGAAAGGAATCGGATACACGTTAGCGGCAACACCTTGCTCATTAATACCAACAAAGCAATTATTTGATGCGTCGAATGTTGGTGCGGCAGTCGCAAAAACTAAGCCGCCATCCGGACATCTTGCATAAGAAATATCGGTTGTTTGAAAACTAAATCCAACCGCATCGTACATCGTAATTCCATTGCTAAAATAGATGCTCTCACCCGTAGAACCGAGCTTAAAATTGGTATGTAAACCAACTTGATTGGTATCGTCATCTGCCCAAATAATTAAATAATCATTGGGAAGAATAATACTACCAGCGGGAAACGACCATTTCATATAATTTGTAGCATTATCGGATAAATAAAGTCCAGATAAATCAAAGGCGCTGCTTGTTGTGTTGTATAACTCAATCCAATCATCACTTTCGTCATAATTATCAAAAGCCGTTGTGGAGTTAGAAGCCATGATTTCGTTTATCAAGACATTTCCAACTTGAGGTATCGGAACGGATAAGGCCAAGGAATGGAACTCATGTTCTGCGCGTTGTGGGCTAAATAATCCGGCCACATTATTATCAGCATAAATATAATACTCAAATACAGGTCCATCTGCTGAAACTTGGTATCCATAAACATGGTCTCCCGATATTCCATCACCATGTGCTCCATCATCAAACATTAATACGCGATTAAATTTCAATGGATGAGAAGTCCGATAACCCAAATAAACCTCTGTTTCGTTCGTGCAAGTTGCCGTAATATAAAACGTAGAATTAATCGTAGGTGAAAGAACACTTGAAGCGTAAGCTGTAATCACTGGGGCAACAAGCAAATAATTCGCATTGGTAGTTAAGTAAGAAATCCTGGCTGCCATGAGTGCTTGAATACCCGGAATGGAGCCTCCTCCTCCTCCTCCACTCGCTACTGAGGTAGTCAAAGAATTAGTGAATTGGGCAAAGGTGTAGAACTTATAAGGATCGGCTTGAACAGACGAATTAATGGTGGTGCGCAATGAGTTAGCGCTTGTTAAATAATCGCCGGAAATAAAAATTTCTTGTACAATGGTTCGTAAATGCGCCATATACATTCGTTTATACATAGGATCACCAAGGATTTTCTTTATTAATGGATGAATCGAAGAAGTGCTATTAGACATAGGGTCTAGGGTTGTCGAAACGGTAGTTCCGGAACCTGTTCCACCTGGAAAACCGCCAAAACTCATGTTTAAATCCCAAACAGTAGTCACAAAACGATCATTGATGTCGCGATATAAATAATAATTTTGCCGAAATGCCCCGTTGTATGAATCTAAATTAACCAAGACGTTATTATAGGCTAACATCCATATAGCACGGTCAATGTCTAACTTTGTTTCTATTTGGGTGAAATTATTATTGAGTACGGTGATCATATCCACTAAGTCAGACCAACCATAAGTAGACTTTAACTCATAACCCTGAACATAAGAAGCTGTATCGCTATTTATGTAGTTTAGATCAGGGCTAATGGTACTTCCTGGACCAGCACCTCCGACTGGATTACATTTAAAAAAAGATCCTTCTGAGCTATAAAAATGAGCCGCATTAAAATCATTTGAAATGTCCTCAGCGTTAGAATATAATCCACGCAATAAACCATTGACATACACATTCGCAAAATTCGCTTTGGGACAATCCATGTACTGCTCTAAAATGGCGTAGGATAATACCTCACGGATCATAGAAGGATCGCGGTAGCCATTTTGCAATTTGATATCGGCATAGCCTAAATAATCTTGACTCCCCTTAATGTAATCTAATTTGATATGAAATGGGTTTTTATTATTAGTTGGATTGTAGGTACTGTTTCCTTTGTATTTAACCCCAACACTATCAAACGAAACCCCATTAATTCGAACAGAATCTGCAACAATGTAGGATTCCGTTGTTGCTGCAGCGTCTAACTGAGCATCCCAATTCGAAAAGGAGAAAAATAGTTCGATATTTTGAATCACACTTCTATCGTAGAAGTTTTGAGAAATAGAATTAAATGATAGTAAGAGAGAGAAATAAATTAAGGTAGATTTCATTAAAGTAGGATTAGTAACTAATAAATCATTGAATAGATTGATTGTTTAGATGCTCAAATTTACAAAAACCATCGCATTAGTTAATAATAATTTAACATTGAGGATTTTTTACCAATATTTAAAAGCTGAACTGAAACTATTTATGGGTAAATTAAGATATTGACACGGTTTTTGTTCAAAATTACTGTCGAAATTAACAACAACAGTAAAATAATTGGTTTACATTTGAATTCAAACAAAATTATGATAAAAATATTCCTCTCAAGTTTTCTTATTATTACAATCGGATACGGGTGTGCTCAAACGCCACAGAAAACAGAAATCAAAGAACAAAAAATTGAAGTGAAAGCAGATATAAAGCAAAAAGAAATAATTTTGAATTTTGAATTAAAAGATTATTTATCTGAAAATCAAGATCTTACTAACGAAGTTTTGCGAATTTTTAATTCATTAGATGACACCGCTATTGTAGCTCAATTAATAATGCCAGCAGCAGGGCGTTTAGGATTACCAAAAGACTCCATCATAAAACTTATTAATAAGCGAATTATAGGAGGCATATTGATGTTAAACGGCACGAAAGAAGAATTCACCTCTTGGATTAAATCATTTGAAAAATTAAACAAAGAAAAAGGGAACTTACCTTTCCTTTATAGCGCCGATGCAGAACCAAGTTTGGTAAATAAAAAGATTATTGGATCTGCGCCTGTAAAGAAAGCAGCCGAAACCTCCTCTATTGAGGAAGTCATAGCAACCTCGCTTTCCATTTCAAAAGACCTCAATGAAATCGGAATAAATTATAACTTCGCCCCAGTAGTAGATGTAGCTGGAAATGCAACCGTTGGTTACCGTGGCTTTGGATCTAAACCCGAGCAACTAAAGTCTTGGTCATTGGCCTTTATTGAAAACACACAAAAACAAAATATAGTAGCTACCGCTAAACATTTTCCGGGGCACGGATTAGTAAGTGGTGATACACATAAAGAACTACAAACAATTAATGGAGAAATGTTAGAAGTAAAAAATTACCCTGCATTAATTGAAAATGGTGTGCTCTCAATTATGATTGCACATATCGCTGTTCGGAATAATGCGAAATATGATACACAAGGATTACCTTCAACACTTTCCGAAAAGATTGTAACTAAATTACTCAGAGACAGTCTAGGATTTAAAGGTTTAATCGTAACAGATGCTATGAATATGGGTGGTGTAAGAAGTGTTCCATTATCTTCAAGCAAAGCTGTAAGAGCAGGTTGTGATATTGTTTTAATGCCTGCAGATGTTACAAAAACACATGCCGAATTATTAAATTTATACCGCAAAGATCCACTTTTTAAACTACGTGTGGATGAATCTGCAAAGCGAATAATTCGAATGAAAATTGCTTTAGGTCTAATAAAACCTAATTGATATACAAATCAATAAGGCCCTCAGGAGCGTTTATTTCAAGTATGCTATCTGTTCGTCTTACCCGATGAATTAATCCATCAAAAATTGGAATCAAAATTTCAAGACCATTAAAATCAATCTTTAATAAGGGATTAGCGGCATGGTCTATTACCTCGATGATTACGCCTATGTTTCCCTTTTTCATGTCTACGACTTGAAATCCAACCACCTCATGATCATAAAAGGAATCCTCACCTAAATCCGGCAATGAGGTTTCCGGAATATAAATATTCTTTTTCAAGAGTCTTTTGGCTGCGGCCTCATCGTCCACACCCTTAAATTTAACGGTAATAAATCCTTTATTTTTTAACTTAACATGTTCGATAAAAAATGGAGTTAAACAAGAATCAATATCCAGAACAAACATTGAACTTTCAAGGTATTCACTCGAATCAGTAACGTCTAAAAACAAAGAGACCTCACCTTTAAATCCGTGAAGTCTCGCTACTTGTCCTATATAAATACAATCTTCTTTTTGCATGCAATTATTCAGCGGCAGGTGCCTCTTCAGCACTTGGCTCGTCTGCTTCTGGCGTCTCTTCAGCAACAACTTCTTCTGCAACCGCCTCTTCTGCAACAACTTCTTCTGCAACCGCCTCTTCTGCAACAGCTTCTTCTGCAACTACTTCTTCTGCAACCGCTTCGTCTGCAACCGCTTCTTCAGCTACTACTTCGTCTGAAACCACTTCTTCTTCAATAACAGTATTCTT
>JBILCD010000184.1:0-4998 GCA_044353285.1 Crocinitomicaceae bacterium
GCGCCAATAAAATCTTTGTCGAATGGTCTTTTTCTGCATACATTTCGGTTAATCGATGTTTATTTGGTTCATCTGCAAGTTCATCCGCAAGAATGCACAATAAGGTTTTTTTATTCGCAATGATGTCCCCACCAATTTGTTTACCTACTTGTTCTTGTTCACCATATAAGTCTAATAAATCATCTTGAATTTGAAAGGCGATGCCTAGATTGATACCGTATTGGTATATGAGCGCTTGATTCTGTTTTGAAGCGCCTGCGATAATAGCTCCAAATTGAAGGGCGCATCCCAGAAGAACAGATGTTTTTAAGCGAATCATTTCGATGTATTCTTCCGTGCTTACTGCTGTTTGCTGTTCAAAATCCATATCCATCTGCTGACCTTCACATACTTCAATAGCCGTCTTATTAAACAAGTTTATTAAATCGTAGAGTTGTTCTTGCGATTGTTTCGCAAGTTGCTGGTATGCCTTTACAAATAATACATCGCCTGAGAGTATGGCAATATTAGTATTCCATTTTTCGTGAATCGTTGCTTTACCTCTTCGAATGGGAGCCACGTCCATAATATCATCATGCATTAAACTGAAATTGTGAAATAATTCAACGGCAATGGCAGCTGGTAATGCATTCTCTTTTGATTCGCCAAAATATTCAGCCGCTAATAAGGTTAAAATAGGCCGTATTCTTTTCCCCCCAATTTTCATGAAATAATGAATAGGATCGTATAAGTTTTTGGGAGAAGATGGTAGGTCGAGTTGATTCAGTTCCGTTTCTATGAAACTAAGGTAGGTCTCAAGTTGTTTCATTTTCGCTTTATCAAATTGAGTAGGTAATTACCATAGCCACTCTTTAGAAGGGCTTGAGCAATTTCTTTAAGTTCCTCTTTACTAATGAACCCGTTCCGATAGGCAACTTCTTCAATGCATCCGATTTTTAAACCTTGTCTTTCTTCAATTACTTGAACAAATTGTCCAGCTTGCATGAGTGAATGGAATGTGCCAGTATCTAACCATGCTGTCCCACGATCTAATCGGGCAACTTTTAATTTTCCTAGCGCTAGATAAGCGGCATTGATATCAGTGATTTCGTATTCTCCTCTGATGGAAGGCTTAAGATTTTTTGCAATATCAATAACAGAATTATCATAAAAATAAAGTCCAGGTACTGCAAAATTCGATTTTGGTTTCTTGGGCTTTTCTTCAATGGAAATGGCATTCATCTCAGCATCAAATTCCACTACACCATAGCGCTCAGGATCACTTACGTGATAGGCATAAACAACTCCTCCCTCAGGGTCGTTATTTTCTTTTAGTAAAGCATCCATTCCTACACCATAAAAGATATTGTCTCCAAGAATTAAAGCAACCTTATCTTTTCCAATAAATTTTTCGCCAATTACAAATGCTTGAGCTAAACCATTTGGCACTTCTTGCACAGCATAAGAAAATTTACATCCCAATGATTTTCCGTTGCCTAATAGCTTTTTAAAGTTCGGTAAATCATGGGGTGTTGAAATGATTAAAATTTCTCTAATTCCCGCGCTCATCAGAATGGATAGCGGATAATAAATCATTGGCTTATCATATACCGGCATTAGCTGCTTACTCACTGCTAAGGTAATGGGATGCAACCTTGTGCCAGAACCTCCGGCTAAAATAATACCTTTCATCTGTCTATTTTAAACGTAACTACAAAGCGTTTATAACCATCGAAACAAATCGCCAAAAAGTCTTTTTCCCCAAGGCGTATTTCCATATTCCTTTTCAATTTTTGCTCTAAATTCTGACATGGTATAATATTTATTTTTTCCTAGATCAATTTTAAAGTTTTCTGCTGGAATACTTTCTAACAACTCCACTTTTTTAGCGAAATAAATAATTCCGCCATCTTCCGTTGCAATACCCATAATTAGTCCCGGTAATCCACAAAATCCTTCCGGACCAACGGATGGAGTAATTGAAGTTGTATACCAAGCATAAATACGTGTCGAATCATTTTTTTGGTAAACAGCTTTTCGACAATTATAACCGCTTATAACTCGTTTGTTATCGGTGATTTTCCATGGTCTAGCTGGCAATGAGTCTCTGATATAAATATCCTGACCAAAAATGGAAAGGATAGAAACTTGTTTTTCTTGATTTAAAAATTGATAATATTGATTTTTAGTAGTCATCCAAGCCATTTCATCAACGGTATTAGTTGGAACGGGTTTAAAATAAGAAATGCTATCGTTAAAAGTCAAGGTGAATTCTTCGTTTTTTATCTTATTGTCCTCATTGACAAATCGTTTCATCCTAGGATCGTTATACCGTTTCATTAAATTGGTTCTTCTTTCGTAGGTAATTTTTCCTGTGGTATTTACTTGTGCCCATGAACTAACATGAAACAGACATAAAACCAAGAAAACTAATTGCTTAATGCCAGCCGGTGAAATCATCTTCTTTCGTTTTATTGTTATTGAATTTATAAGTTAGTTTCATCAGGAAATACCGCGATATAATTTTAGTAAAGTTATCGGTAATGATGTTGCCGTTTAATTGTCGTTGAACCGTTAGGTTTTGGTTGAGTATATCATTGGCTTGTAAAGAAAGAATGGTATTTTGTCTTGCGCCAAATTCTTTCTTTATCTCGGTATTTAGGATGAATAGATTTTTATTATAGCCATTCGCGCGCTGAGAATTAATCGAATATTCAGCATCAAATTCAACAATAATGTGGGCTGGCAAAGTCCATTTGAAATCTATAGCATAATTTTGAGCGGAATAGGGTAGATTCGAAGAAGCTGATAAGGAACTAACAGGATTGTTATAGCTGTAGGATTGGCTGATTTCAATTTCAAGGGAGTCTAATTGAAATTCAATACTTAAACCACAACTCAAAGCGGTATTCTTGGTAATATTTTGTTGACTATTTATAAAGTTTGAATATTTGGTATACGATGCATTTACATTTGGTGAGAATTCTATTTTTCGATTTAAAATAGGAAATCCAACTCCTGCAAATACGTTAGCAAATAAATTACCATCGACATTTTCTGTTTTAGAAGTCTGCCGTCCAAAACTATCAAAGTTAGTCGAATTAGCAAAGGCATTATTCGTTAAGGTGGCATTAGCACCCGACCAAATGTATTTCCCTGTCATCGCTTGCCAGGAATTAAAATTAATGCGTAGGTTGTGAACGTAATTTGGTTTTAGATCGGGGTTACCCACTTTTATTCTGTTGGGATTACTATTATCTTGAACCGGTTGAAGGTCTGAAATGCTAGGTTGTGAGGAGTTGGTGGTATAAAAAATGCCTAGTCGCTTACTCATACTTGGCTTAAATTGATAGCTAAAACGAGGAAGGAAATTATAGATTTGCTGATTGATGCTTGTATCGCTTACTAAATTATTATTGTTAATCGAAATCGATCGAAAACCAAGCCCACCAATAATGGTTTGGATATTGGTCTCATAAATAAGTAATGCTGTTCCTCTGTGTTGCAAGCGCTTATTGTCAAATTCATTACTTAGAAACGAAACGTTTTCTGTGTAAGAACTATCATTGCCTCTATTAAATGTCTGCTTGTCTTGTTTTGAGGTGCCATATTCAAATAAATATTCTACTTGTCCTTTCCAGTTTTTGTTAAAGGGCTCTGTGTAAGTTAAAAAACTGTAATGACTGATGCTTGAATTATCATTTATCTTTTTCTGGTCAACGGAATCAATAGATTGCGTAATCAGTTTTCCATCTGTTTTATTGTCAGTAAGCTGGGTTACGTATTTGAACTCTAGCATTCTTCGTGGCAATCGGAATTTTCTACCGATTGTTACTTCATTTCGAAAATTAATTCCTTTTGATTCATTAACATTTTGAATTATAGTTTCAAAGGTTGGTGCAAAGTCTTCACTTAGAAATTTAGCTGAACTGGTATTGTCTGTATTCGCAATATCAAAGGAAACACTTGGCTTAATTTCAAAAGTGGTTAGGGAATCTAAATTACTACTGATGTTAAAATTAATTTTGTGTGATTGGTTAGTTGAGATGTTGTTACTTGAATCTCTCGTGTAATAGCTTGAATCTGCCAAAAAATACTGCGACAAACTATTTTCAACAGCCCTTAGTTTGTTATTGTAATAAGAGTAATTAAAGCCAACTTTTCCAGTTTTACCAAAACGATCTGAATAGTAAATCCCTGCTTTTAATGTCTGTGGAACTCCTCCGGTTAATTTTTGAGCACTTTGATCCCACATGCTCATCCCGCTGCTTTCTCGCTCATTTTCTAAGCCGAATTTGTTCATGTCTCCCCATCCAAAATTAGATCTAGGTGTATTAGAACTTAGAACGAAAACAGAAACCTTTCGTTTTTTATCAAATTTATTGAAGAGCAACTCCCCTTCATAAAAGCCATTCTCACCGATTAATCCAAAATCTGATGCCCCAGAAACTTTCCCAAAATAGCCCCGTTTTGCAGCATCTTTTAATTTTAGATCCAAGACTTGAATTTTTTCATCATCACCTAAAGCGGCATCTTCGTTTTTCTTTTCATAGATCTCGACAGATTCCACTCCTTTAGCGGCTAAGTTCTTGGTTGCGATGGTTGGATCCGAACCAAAAAATTCGTCTCCATCAACGAGTACTTGACTAATTTCTCTTCCTTGAGAGGTGATTTTTCCGTCTTTATCAATTTTTATTCCTGGTAATTTCTTTAACAAGTCTTCTACTACGGCATTTTCACCAACTTTAAATGAATCAGCTACATATACCAAGGTGTCACCTCGATAATAAATTGGATTTTTATTGGCATAAATCATGATCTCATCAAATTCTTGCACTTTAGTTCCTAACTTAATGGAGTTAACATTTAAAAGTGCATTTTCGATATTTCCAAAAATATAAATCATTTTGGTTTCAAAACTGGGATGCTCAATGTATAGGGTAAAGGTGTCGATCTCAAATCCTTTGAGTTCGAATTGACCTTGAAGATTAGAGTGGGTATAACTCAGTAATAGGGAGT
>JBILCD010000185.1:0-4986 GCA_044353285.1 Crocinitomicaceae bacterium
AAGAGGCATAAACCAATCGAAAAGAACAGGAAAGAAAGTTTCGTTTTCATAAACTCGTTTTTAGTTGTTTTTTAAGGGCAGCACATACGATAAATGATAATCCACCAAGCCTTCAACAGGTTTACTGCATACACCAGTCACTTTAATTCCCAAGGAAACAGCCGCTCGATCTAAAGCTTCTCTAAAAATGCCAGCAATACTTCCTACAAACCAGAGGTCGGAAGACTTATAATTAGGATAACAACAAACATGCACTTGCATAAAATGTCGAAACCCTTCTTCAATCATGTGCTGAAAATAAGGTTCATCGCTATGCTTCGAGATAAACGGCATAAATGAAGCGATAAAAACATTTGCATTTGGCTCACAATACACCTTTTCTACCAAAGCATCTTTGGTGAAACCATAGGTATCGAAAAAGTCCTTCGATAAATGCTCCGGTAAATGGTGATATAAAAATGCAGCAATTAATTTTTTTCCAAAATAACTTCCACTCCCCTCATCGCCCAAAATATATCCTAGAGCGGGAACAACTTCACTCACTGTTTTACCATCAAAATAACAGGAGTTCGATCCTGTCCCAACAATACAAGAAATAGATTCTCTTCCTTTGTAGGTCGCATAGGCACAAGCTACTAAATCGTGATCTACATGAACTTTAGCATTCTTAAAAATACGATTTAAGCCTTCTTGGACCACGGCATTCAATTTATCGCTAGAACATCCTGCTCCGTAAAAATAAATCTCACTTACTTGATCGGCAATGGACATGATTCCATCAACTTTTTTTAATTCGCCCTCTATCCAATCTGCTGAATGAAAATAAGGGTTAAAGCCAGGAGATGCAAATACATTTTGACTATTTTCAGGACCTAAAAGAACCCAATCACTCTTTGTAGAGCCACTTTCAACAATAAAAATCATACTAAATAACTATTTTTTTTCTTTACTTTGTGTCCTTAATACACTTTCAAATATAGTAACTTTAGATAAGGGCGTGAAAAAAAAAGTAATAAAAAACAAATTAGTAGAGCTAAATCCAAACGTATCAGTAGATTGCGTTATTTTCGGATTTGACTTTGAGAAATTAAATGTGCTCTTAATTGATCGTGGAACAACCCTTGGAATACCATTAGCACTTCCGGGAAACTTAATTTACAATTCAGAAAACCTTGATGAAGCCGCATCGCGAGTATTAGAGGAACTAGCAGGATTAAAAAACATCTATTTAGAACAAATTGGTGCCTTTGGAGATCCGCTACGAATAACAAAAATCACGGATCAAGAATGGCTAAAGGCGATGCGCGCCGAACCATCTGCACGTGTGATCACTGTTGCTTATTTCTCATTGGTTAAAATGTCAGATTATGTTCCACAAGCTTCCTCCTTTGCTAAAAATGCCAGCTGGGTTAGTGTTCAGGAAATTAGCGAGTTAGCTTTCGACCACTTAGAAATTTTGAATACCGCGAAAGAGAGCTTAAAACAAAAAATTAGACGTCAGCCTATTGGGTTTAATTTGTTGCCCGAAAAATTTACACTTAGCCAACTTCATCGTTTATATGAATCAATTTTAGAGAAACCGCTCGACAAGCGTAATTTTAGGAGGAAGATTCAGAAATTAGATATCATCGAATCCTTAAAAGAAAAACAAAAAGGAGTACCTCATAAACCATCACAACTTTTTAAATTTAATAAAGAAAAATACGAATTGCTTACAAAAATTGGTTTTGACAATTTTGGTTTTTGATTTAGGTGAAATATTAAGTAGACTACCTCATTTATTCATTCAACCATATGTTATTTCTTCTTTTTCTTTTTTCTAAATTTAATTCTGTTATTTTTGTTTTGCTTGAAATTGATCAAGCTGTAACTTTTCGTGAGAGAAGATTGTTTTAACTGTAATTGTCAATGATTTGAAAAGACAAGAATTCAATGATGTAGTGGATATTCACAGTGGGAATTTATTCCGTTTCGCTGTAAATTTCTTGCGTTGTTCGGATGATGCGGAGGATATTGTGCAGGATGTTTTTGAAAAATTGTGGGTAAACAGAGAAAAAGTGGAAATGGAAAAGGCAAAAAGTTGGTTATTTACTTGTACACACAATGCCATGTTGAACTTTGTAAAAAAACGTTCACGCATCGACTACAAGGAAACCAATCAATTGCCTGAAAGTGCGAATGCCTTTGATGCTAGTTTCGAGTCGAAACAAGTAGTTGATCGAGCAGTAAGCATTTTACCTCCAATCCAAAAGAGTATTATTTTGATGCGGGACCTTGAAGGTTATTCGTATGATGAAATTGGCGAGTTGCTGGATTTATCACCGTCTCAAGTAAAAGTCTATCTGTTTAGGGCAAGAATGAAAATTAAAAAGCAGTTAAAAGAATCAACTCAACTCGCGTGAATATTCCCAATAGAGAAAATATAGACCGATGGTTATTTGATTGGACGGAGGGAAATCTTAGTCCTTCTCAAGAAATACAGTTGGAGGAATTTTTGATTGAAAATCCAGATTTATCAATTGATGCTGATGCTTGGGATGCTGCTACCGTTTCTTCAATTCCTTTTGCGTATGAAAATCAAGCATCATTAAAAAAGCGAAAAAAACGTGTTTTTGCCTATTGGCAGTTTTATGCACTCATCCTTTTAATTGCAACAGGAGGCACAAGCTTGTATTTCTCATTCAAAACAGAAACTCAGCAAATAGCAGCAAAAACTTCTAATACCTCAAAGTCTCCTATTTCTAAAATTGCTACTACACCAACAAAAAATAACGATTCTCAAGACCTTATAACCACAAATTCTCCAATTTCTAATTCAGGAAGGCAAAACTTTTACGAAGCGCCTTCGTATCAAGCTTCCTTGAATAAGTATACTGAAAATATCAATACTAATGCACTTCCTTATTCTTCGGAGAAAGAGAAAGTTTCTTTCGATAATAATACAATCACTAATTCCATTGAAATGGCCATTCAGCCAATTATTCCAATAGAAAATATTGAATTAACAGATAAGCTTGATGTTTCAGCTGTCTCTATCGAACCATCAATAGAAGCAGATGAGATAATTCAGAGTGAGGGAGAGAATGAGAATGAGGATAAAAAATTAAGCCGTAAAAAAATAAATCTGCCTACTCTTAAGCTTAATTCTTCAAGTAAATTATCAAAATGGGTAAAAAAGGATTTAACCAATACCAATCAGAAAGATCGCGTTTATGCGCTATCTGAGAAATCAAACTTAGATTTAAACAATTCATTTGTCGGCAATATTTCTCAACTTAAGTTTCAGTCGATGTCTACCGTGCGTTGGATTGATATCGCTGATCAGCAAAAGATATCACAGCAAATTTCCTTTGATGGTTACTTACGAGAGGCAAAAGCAGGATTAGGAATTATTTCCAATTACAGTAATTTTTCAAATGGGTTGATTCAAGATTGGAATTTAAATTTAATCTATGCACCAAAACTGGCAATAAATCGTTACCTCACAATCGAGCCATCTATGAAATATACTTTTGGGAAAAAAGTCTTGAACAGTTCTAAAGTAATTAATAATTCCACCGTAGAAGTTGAAACTAACCAATTGGAGACTTTTTCAATTGATCCAAACCAAGCGATTGGAAAAAACTTATGGTATCGTGATTTAGGCGCTGGATTAATTATAAATGCAGGTCCTATTTATTTTGGAGGTCAAGTTAACAATCTATTAAAGCACCAAGACAACCTTTATTCAAATGATTACACATCGATTCGCAGAGCAGATAGAGAATTGACCTTAGTTGGAGGAACTGATTTTAATTCAAAAAATGGAAATTTCACTTTTTCGCCCTATATTTTCCATACCATATTCGGATCACAATCTTCGACTTACCTTGGAGCTAGCATCCACTTAAAATCGTTCCTTATTGGTGGTTCATATCAGACAAATGGATCAAGCAGCGGAATGATTGGACTTCATAAAGATCGTTTTTCTTTATTGTGTCAAACATCCTATGCATCAAGCTCTTATACTCAAAGTAAGTCCTTCATTCACCAGTTAACAATAAGAATTAATTCTAATATTAGTAAAAAAACCAGACGTTATTTATATTTGTAGTTATGAAAATTAAAAATACCTTATTATTGCTTTGTATTTTAGCAGGAAGTCATGTGATGGCACAAGACCCTACTTTCACTCAATTTTATTCTAACCCAGTCTATTTAAACCCTGCATTAGCGGGTTCTACCGGCTGTCCAAGAATAACCATGAATTATAGAAATGAGTGGCCCCAACTGACCGGTAATTATGTTACTTATAGTATGGCATATGATACCTACATGAAAAATATTTCTGGTGGACTAGGTCTAATTGCTACGCATGATCAACAAGCAAGGGGGACCATTTCGACAACTATGTTAGGAGCAATTTATTCGTATAACTATAAAGTTACCCGAAAAGTTTCCATCATGTTTGGTGTTCGAGCTGCCTATTATCAAAAATATTTGGATTGGAGTAAATTAACGTTTGGTGATATGATTGACCCACGCAGAGGATTTATTTATCAAACGGGAGATGTTCCAAGAGGAAATGGTAAGCGTGGTTTTTTCGATGTTTCAGCAGGTATGGTAGCTTACACGAAATATTTTTATGGCGGATTAGCCATTCATCACCTCAATAGGCCAGATGAATCGATGATTTTAGGACAGTCTAAATTACCGATGCGTTTTACTGGTCATGCAGGAGCGACAATAAAAATTGGTAACAAAGGCAAGTATTCCGCAACGAATTCAACTGCAATAATGCCAAATATTATCTATCAGTATCAGAATGGTTTCCAAGAAATCAGTATTGGTACTTACTTAAAATATGAAAATTTTACAGTTGGTGCTTGGTACAGAAATCGTGATGCTTTCATACTTTGTTTCGGTATAAACACTCAAAATTTTAAAGTTGGTTATAGCTATGATGTTACCGTATCGAAATTAGGCAACGGTATTTCGGGTGGGTCT
>JBILCD010000186.1:0-4978 GCA_044353285.1 Crocinitomicaceae bacterium
GCTTACGCTCCATATAGCGAGTTTAAAGTTGGTGCTTGTGCGTTAATGGATGATGGATCGTTTATTCTTGGGAATAATCAAGAAAATGCGGCTTTCCCTTCTGGTATTTGTGCTGAACGAGTGGCTTTATTTTATGCAGGTGCGAATTTCCCTAATAAAAAAGTGCTAACCTTATGTATTGTTGCAAAAGGTGATTTAATGCCAGCCTCACAACTTCTTTCTCCCTGTGGCGGTTGCAGGCAGGTGATGTTGGAATCTGAAAATCGTCAAAAACAACCTATTCGTGTTATCCTTGTTAATCAAGACAAGCGTACGATGGTATTGGATTCGGTTATTCAATTATTGCCATTTGGCTTCGGTCGTATCGACTAATTTATTCCTTGTTTTCTTCTGTAAATTTGTTTTCAACAATTGATTGAATTCCTGCTTTGTAGCGTATCTTTGTTGACTAAAATTATTTCATTATGAACAATTGGTTTACCGTTAAGGTTAAGTACACAAAACAATTAGAAAATGGCACTTTTAAGCGAGTGTCTGAGCCATATATGTTAGCAGCCATGACATTTACCGATGCTGAAGCAAGAATTTATGAAGAGCTTGGAGCGTTAATTCGGGGTGAATTTACGGTAGTTGGAATAGCGCGAACTGATGTGCACGATATTTTTGCTTACGATGATTCAGAAACATGGTATAAATGTAAGGTTACC
This sequence comes from Crocinitomicaceae bacterium, assembly GCA_044353285.1. Lineage (GTDB taxonomy): Bacteria > Bacteroidota > Bacteroidia > Flavobacteriales_D > Crocinitomicaceae > UBA952. The sequence continues at coordinate 708 of JBILCD010000186.1, forward strand.
TATGATAAAATAGATGATGAGGGCGATAAGAAAAAAACAATTTCACAAAATTATTTAGTTACAGCGACAAATGTAAAAGATGCCTTTATTCGGGTTCAGGAAAGTTTATCGACATTGATGATTGATTTTAAGATTACCATTGTTGCTGAATCACCAATTGTTGAGATTTTCCCTTACAATGCCGATGATGTTGCTCCAATAAATAACATCATTTCCGAAATAGTAGATGAAATTAGTCCAGCTAATGCCGTTTTCGAATCCGAGAATCTTACTCAAAATAAAGGGGTAATTTTTAGTGCATCAGGCTCTGATGAGGAGGAATCTGAAAGTGATTTGGTCGATGAATTAGACGACGAAAATGAGTGATAACTTAAAAGACCTTAAAAATAATCACCAAGATTTTTCCAAGGGGAGCCTAGATAGTAACGAAGAAAAGAATCCTTATGTGCTCTTTCAGCGTTGGTTCGATGAAGCGATCGCCTCTGGTGAATTGGAAGCAAATGCTTGTGTTATTTCAACGGTTAGTGTGGATTTACAACCAAGTGCGCGCATTGTTTATTTGAAAGAGATGGTGGATAATGGCTTTGTGTTTTATACCAATTACAGTAGTCAAAAAGGAAAAGAAATAGCGGTTAATCCAAAAGTATCGATGCTTTTTTTCTGGCCTAAAAATGAGCGTCAAGTTCGAATAGAAGGCGAGGTTGTAAAACTCTCTGAAGCCATAAGTGATGCTTACTTTGAATCTCGGCCTTTACAAAGTAAATTGGGCGCCTGGGCTTCTCATCAATCAGATGAATTAGTTGATTCGTCTGAAATTCATAATCGAATGGCTTATTATTCGGATAAGTTTGGGGATGCCGTTCCACGTCCTGCACATTGGGGTGGCTACGCTGTTATTCCTCAATGTATGGAGTTTTGGCAAGGACGCCCATCACGTTTACACGATCGGATTGTGTTTACTTCTTTCGAGGGAACATGGAAAATACATCGAAAGAATCCTTGATGAAAGAACTTCAACCCTTATGTTTCACCCTGTCAAATGGTGTTCGCATTGTATATCTGTACAAAGCGAGTGAGGTTTCGCATCTCGGATTTACGTTTTTGGCAGGATCTAAATTTGAGCAAGCAAAAGAAGTGGGTTTAGCGCATTTTTTGGAGCATTGTGTATTTAAGGGAACGGAAAAACGTAAAGCGATACAAGTTCTGTCTCGTTTGGATGATGTAGGGGGCGAACTAAATGCTTTTACGGCGAAAGAGGAGATTTGCCTACACGCATCATTCACAAAGAAATATACGGCTCGAGCAATTGATTTGTTGGCTGACATTTCATTGCGGTCTTCTTTTCCTAATCATGAGTTGAATAAAGAAAAAGAGGTTATCCTAGATGAATTAAATTCTTATTTGGATAGTCCTAGCGATAAAATTTTTGATGATTTTGAAGCGCATTTGTTTAAGGATCATTCCTTGGGAAATAATATTTTAGGAACAAAGAAAAGTGTTAAAGGATTCACGCGTGAGGATTTGATGGCGTACGTTAAAATGTATTTTACGGCAGATAATCTGGTTGTTTCTTATGTAGGAAATTACCCAAAATTGAAGTTGTTGGCGCTATTGGAAAAGGCCTTGCTAGAATTTCCTACCACAGCTTCACGCCCAACATATTCCACTATTACGAATTATCAACCTTTTTCAATTCGCACTAAAGAGGCTAATTATCAAGCCCACGCTGTTATTGGCGGTATTGCACCAAGTTATCTTCACAATGATCGACGCGGTATGGGTTTATTGATTAATGTGCTTGGCGGACCAGCATTAAACTCCAGACTTACATTGTCTATTCGTGAAAAACATGGATTAGCTTACGCAGTTGAAGCAAATTATACTTCTTTTTCAGATACTGGTTTTTGGGGGGTTTATCTGGCAACGGATCCTAAAAACATGGATAAGGCGATTGCATTGGCTAAAAAAGAAATAAGCCGCTTGTGTGTTACAGGATTATCTACTGCACAATTGCACCGGGCGAAAGAGCAATTAAAAGGTCATTTTGCTTTAGGTATGGATAGTAATTTAGGCTTGATGTTGGGACTTGGTAAAAGTTTATTGGCTTTCAATCAAATAGACACCATTAAGGATATCCATGCAGGAATTGATCGAATTACTTCACAAGAATTATTAACGATTGCCAATACTTACTTCTCTCCAGATTTAATTTCTGAATTGGTTTTTGATTGTAAAAAAAACACAAAATAACGAAGCGCTATCGACTTCCAAATATAGTGCTACCAACCCGAATCATGGTACTGCCAGCTTCGATAGCTAAGGGGTAATCGCCACTCATTCCCATGGAGATTTCTTTAAAGGAATCTTTGTTTTTAAAATAGGTTTCTTTCAATTTCTTAAAAATACCTGCGAGCTCGTTGAATTCTGTCACGATTTGCTCTTCGTCTTCCACAAAAGAGGCCATGCCCATTACTCCAACAATCGTGATGTTTTCAAGCGATGAATAAGCAGTAGATGCTAAGATTTCTGTTGCTTCCGAATAACTTAAGCCAAATTTGGTCTCTTCTTTTGCTATATGAAATTGTAGTAAACAGGAGATAATCCGATCGTGCTTTTTCGCTTGTTTATCAATCTCAATTAATAATTTTATGCTATCAACAGCATGAATTAAATGAATAAAAGGGGCGATATATTTGACTTTATTGGTTTGTAGATGCCCAATAATATGCCAATGAATGTCTTTTGGTAAGCTTTCCCATTTGTCACAAAGTTCTTGAACTTTATTTTCCCCAAAATGCCGCTGTCCCACACTGTAAGCAGAAAGAATCGCGCTATTGGGCTTGGTTTTTGAAACGGCAATTAATTGCACCTGCGGTGGTATTTCCCTACTAATTTGTTCGATTTGCTGCTCAATCATTCGTTGATGTCGTAGTTGGTTAATCCACTTCGTAATTTCGGTTCTACATAGGTTGATTTTGGTGGCATATTCATTTGTTGATCTGCCACTTTTTTAACTTGTTCTATACTCAAAGGGTAGAGAACAAAACCAATAGCAAATTTCCCACTATCCACACTTGTAGAAATCACGGATAACTCTTGATTCCCTGGCACGAATTCAACCTGATCAGTTGTTTTAAGGTCTTCGATTCCAAGCAATGGTTTAAGAATAAATTCGGTTAGCATTTGGCTATCTAGTGAATTAACCGCATGATCTTCTTCGATGAGGTAATCAACTAAAAGTAAACTATACCATTCTTTCTCTAAGTAAATACAAATCTCGTGTTCCTTTAATGGTGTTCTGGCTTCGCTCAATAATTCAACACTGCCTAATGCTGCCAGCGCATGTAAAAATGTTGCTTTTGAATACCCAGCTAAAGAACGAATTAATCGATTGAAGGCTAAGATGGAAAGATTATTTTCTTCAACGAAATACGCTAAAAAATTTTCCGCACCTAATATAGCTTGGCCATTATTGCGGCGATTAGTGGCTAAGCTAGCGGATGAAGCGCAGCGGTGGTGACCATCGGCTATATATGTGCAAGGAATGCGCTCAAAGGCTTTTTGAAGTTGTGTTGAGTGTTCTTGACTTAGGACCCAAACTTCGTGCTTGATGTGATCGGTTGTTGTAAATTCATACTCCGGTCGCTCTTGTGTACTTGCCTTAATGATTGAGTTTATCGTATCATTTCCTTCGTAAGTTAGTAATACTGGTTCAGCATTGAATCCCACTTCTTCCAGGTAGCTTGTGAACATTTCTTCTCTCGATGTTAACGTTGCTTCATGTTTTTTGATTAATCCATTTTGATATTCTGCAACGCTTGCACCACCAATCACTCCCGTAAATACATGCTTATCTTTATGTTGTCGATAGAGGTAAAGTGTTGGCTGTTTTTCTTTCGTCAGTACGCCACTTTCTAGAAAGGAATCGAAGCGACTTTTTACCAATTTAAAGCGCTCTTTTGAATTTGGTTTAGTGCTAACTTTTTGATTAAATTCTGGATTTATGATGTGTAAGAATGTATAGGGGTTATCCTCCATTTTTGCCTTCAACACATTTTTTTTATAGGAATAATAGGGCCTTGTTGCCACCAAGTGCACTTTATCCCGTTGAGGTCGAATGGCTCTAAAAGGACGAATCAATGCCATATTTAAAATTTAAAGCTTACCCCAAAACTTGGTAATAATGGAAATTGATAAATTTCTTTTGAGCTTATTCGATTTACGTAAAATATATTTTTTCGGTTGTAAACGTTGGTAACACTACCAATAAG
>JBILCD010000187.1:0-4976 GCA_044353285.1 Crocinitomicaceae bacterium
ATAGCTATAATACTTTTATTATAACGCATTTTAAATTCGATAGCTCTCCCATCCATTGAAAACCAATTTCCATTATAAAACCTTATGTTCATAGATGCTTTAAAAACACCATCATCGAAGGATTTAATTTCAAATGAGTTTACTTTTTTAAACTCGGGAGAACTTATAGATAGCATAAAAACAAATCCTATTAAGATTAGAATTATGGAAAAAATAAGGACTTTAGATTTAATTATTTTTTTAATGATCATAGTTTTATATTATTTCTTTCCTGACACACAATCAAAATTATAATTCTTTAAGATATGTTGACGAGAACATTTTGCACGTTTTTCAGAATATGGATGGGAACGCATTAAATTATCAAGTACATTATATTTATCTTCTTTAAATTGTTCTTGCATACGCGTCCATAATTCTATATTAACACAGCCATTATAACCAGCAGCTATGGCCAAGTCAATTCCCGTCACATCACAATGAGTTTCTTTTTTCTGTCCAAAAGAAATTGTAGCAATTTGGGCAAGAGCTGCACCATCAGCTGTTAAGAATCGTTCTTTTTGTATAATTTCTTTGATATGCCCCAATTCATTATGATTAATTTCATGACCAATTACACAAGCCAATTCATCATTAGATAAACAAAAACTATACATTTTCGTGGTTATAAATATCTTTGCCCCGGCTGTAAAAGCATTAAGCTCATCTGATTCAATCAAAAATATTTGATAGGTTAATCCACTAGGTTTAGAAATTTGATCGGTTAAACGTTTCAAAATATCTTCTAAATTCTTGATTTTAGGGTCTTGTTCAATAAAATTAAATTTATTTCGGCAGTCAGTCAGCAACTGATCACCAACTTGTTTCTCTTCTTCAATTGTTACGTTGCCACCCAAGGTATTTGTTACCTTGCTATCAACTTTTTCTAAAACATCAATTATTTCGGTTGTTCCCATATCATTTTCATCGGCCAAGCAACTGAAATCATAGGTGATTTCTTTCTTATTTTGAATTTTTTCTGGTTGATCGGGTTTATTATTCGATTTATCAATAGTAACAATTACTGGTTTTTTATCACTACTAACATACCATAAACCACCTAAAGTAGAAATAGCAAAAACTGCAATCACAATCAAAACAGTTTTTGATATCCTATTTATCTTTTTAGGAGTATTGTTTTGATTCGGAGAATAAGCTGGTTCGTGGACCTCTATTCCTTCAGATTGCTTCTCTTGAGGTTTACCAGTTTGTTCATTTGAATTAAAATAATTCCAAGCTAATGGAACATCAATACCTAGCTTGACTATATCATTTGATTGAAGTTGAACTGAAGTAAAAATTCGAAGATCATTGACAAAGGTTCCATTCCTAGAATTTTTGTCTGTTAAAAATACATTTCCATGACCATCGTAAAAAAACTCGCAGTGATAACGAGATATAGATAAATGTGTTAAAACAATATCATTGCCTTTTGCACGACCTACTTTTATAATTTTAAAGCTCATAAAAATTGAATTATATCTAATTAAAAAACCTCACTGATTTTTTAAGGCCCTGCCATAATTTAATATGCATCAATTGTTTAAAGATAATCTTGCAATGTTCGATTATTAATTATTGTCTATTTAATGACTTTCTTATTTGGTGGAGTTATTTTAGTAAAGAATTTAGTTAGATGTTTTACTGTATCCTCTTTATTTGTAAGTCCCCATACAGCTTTTTCATCTGTTTTAGTTTGCCATTTTGTATTAAAATAACGGTAGTACTTTTTATCAGCTGTATCAAGATACCCTTCTTTTGAAAGATATTTTTCATTCGTTTTATTCACAGTATAGCCAACAGGGGGAGCTGGTTTTTCATTCTTTACGGTATTTGACCTAAAACCAAAAAACCAAATAACGATAGATATGGATACAAGCAATGCAACTCCTATACTATAATAGATGAGCTTACGATTCTTTTTAGCTGGTGTATCTGCAGCGCCATCAACATCATTATTAGTCGCCAAATCGATTCCCCTAGGCCTAGGATTAAAATCTGTAAATCGAGAACTTAAATGAGGACTTTCTTCAATTAAAACCAAAGTAGCCGTAATGTTATCAGTTCCCCCTCCATTTAAGGCAGCTGTAATCAAATTTTCAACACAAACTGATAAATTATCTTCTTGAAGAATGTGATGAATATCTTTATCGCTAACCATACCATTAAGTCCATCGGAGCACAACAAGAAAATATCGCTAGCTTTCGGTAAAATTGATAATTGACAAACAGTAGATTTAACAATTGAAGCAATTCCTAGTGCTTGTAAAATCCTGTTTTTATTTGGATGATTTTCCGCATCTTCATCATCTATGATGCCATTATCTACTAGAGTTTGTACAAATGAGTGATCTTTGGTAATTCGATTAAGTATATTATTCGAATATAAATAAATACGTGAATCTCCAACATGCCCAATAAAACATTCTTCATCTTTAATTAATAACAAGACTGCAGTTGTACCCATACCTTTTAAGTCAGGGTTATTTAAAGCTGAAGCAAATATTTGCTCATTTGCAAAGGACAAGGAATGATCAATTGCTTGAATTAAATTATCGTAGACCTCACGTTGAAAGAATTCTAAAATACTATTAACAGCGATTCCTGAAGCCACTGCTCCACCTACATGACCTCCCATTCCATCGCAAACAATAAATAAATGACCATTTGGAGTAATCGCCTCGCCTAAATTATCTTCATTAGCGCTTCTTACTTTTCCGACGTGAGTTTTTGATTTAAAACTGTATTTCATAAGCTTATTGTTTTCAAATATGGAATGTTAGGGTTATTTCACCTACCTGAATGGAATCACCGTGTTTTAGCTCACATTCTGATACCTTTATATCATTTACAAAAACGCCATTTGAGCTCCCCAAATCAAGAATAGTATAAACGTAGTTTTTAAAAACAAGTTGGAAGTGGATTCTTGAAATAGTTGAATGATTAATTGACCAACTGTTGGATTTATCTCTACCCACTGTTAATAGAGGCGACTGTATTTGATAATTACCAGATTCTTTGCCATAACGAAATTCAAACCAAGGTAGATTTCCTCTTTCCAACATCTTTTGCAACTGAATTTGATCTTCCTTAGCTTGCTCCTGAGCTAGTTTTTCATCCAATTTCGCTGCTGCTTGTTTATGTTCTTCTTCTTTAATATTTCGGAGCTCTATTTCCTGCTGGGTTAATTTTTGATCCGCAACTTTCTGAAGGCTCTCCATTTCTAATAATTGCTTATTACGCTCTATTTCAAGATTTTGCTTCTTTACTTTATTTTTTTTATATAGTAATGAAACAACGATAATTAATATTACTAAAGCGATTAAGATAATTCCTATGAGAAGTAAATTATCTCCAATCAACTCATTCATTTTTTTAGATGGAACAGCTAAAGTAAATCCTGATGATCGATTCTTAATATCCAATTTAACATCGTGATTTTGACCATCTTTTTTGAAGCTTGTCGTATATTTAAATGGATAAGACAAGCCCGCATGTCTATTTATAAAATCAATTAAATAGGCACTTACTGCATTTGAAACAACATTAATATCATTGCTACTTTCTGATACGTATTCTCCGTATGTTTGATCACATAATTCCTTGATATCGTAATAATCATTTCTTATGTTAAAGGTGACACCATAAACTGGAATATTCAATCGTCTTGAGCGCGTTACGAGTGGCTCACCAGTCACAACTGAAGCAATCTTTCGATCGTCAGATAATACAAAAATACCAGCTGGAAATTTTAAATTTTGAGCTTCTAGTACAGCTAATGCTTCATTAATCGCAGTATGAGTTTGAATCCTTTCATCAAAATTAACACGTCTAAATGCTTCAATCCTATCTATTTTATCTAATAGGACTTGCAGATTATCAGTAAAGGTTAATTTAGTAGAAACGCTAATTTCTTTGGTAAGTAAACTACTAAATCCTAGAATTTCAATTTGATCTCCTGGCTTTATTGCCGCATTTTTAAAGGCATTTGTTAATACATCCTTGTACCATTTCATAGTTGAATTAGCTGATGTATTTCGAAGCAAGAAAAGTATAACTTTGTTTTTAGCAATTGAATCTGACTTTTTAGAAGCTTCGAATTTAACCTTAACAGGCTTTTCATCTTCATAAAATTGAAGCCCGTCTGTTTTTATTCCTGCTGGGGCACGAACCCACAAGTTTCCTTTTACTTCAGGATAGTTAGAAATACTAATTGCGCGAAAATCTACCTCGTTCTTTTGGGCAAAAAAGGAGCTTGAACAAAATATTACTGCATACCAAACTAAAAGAATAGTAAAATAATACGCTTTAAAACCATTTTTTTTCATGACGGATAAAGAGCTTGATTTATTCACTAGCCTTAAAAATAAAGGTTGTATTGGCTATTTTTATAATATCACCATCAAGTAATGGGAATGCTTTTTCTATTTCCAATTCTTCACCATTTAAAAAAGTGCCATTAGCTGCCATTTCATCTTTAATATAAAATTTGCCTTTTTTATACAAAATATTTGCATGCTTTGCTGAGATTGTGGTGTCTTTTTTAATGGAAATAGAATTCCCTGACTCACGACCAATTGAATTATTCCCTTCATAAATACGGTAATCAACTCCCATTGGATCAAGGGTATACGATAAAATCCATCCCACAATTCTTCGGGAAGATCGAGGAACTGAATCAATAGATGCAGCACTTCCTGAAACAGCACTAGAATCCTGATCTGTTGTGCCACCAATATAAGTTCTATTTATATCTCTTTGTGGTTGCTTAGAGGCAGGGGAATTCCCACTATTAAATACTTTTTCTGGTGTTTGAAAATCATTGTTTTTACTTGCACCAAATACTTCTGTTTTAGCACTAGTATTTGGCGGCATCATTTGACCTGCAAGCGTTGTTTTATTCAAATCAATTCCACTGCTGTTATCTACCGCATCTG
>JBILCD010000188.1:0-4918 GCA_044353285.1 Crocinitomicaceae bacterium
GCAGAAAGTTGATCTTTATCCATGAATCCATCTTGTTGAAGAAATATATTCGTCCCTTCTAATGCTGGTAAATAAACATTTCCAACGATGTCTCGGAAAGTCGCTAATTCCTCTTCGGAGATGTTCAAGTCATGAACCTCGCCCACTTCTTCTTTAATTTCCAAACAGTATTCAATGCACCATCTCGCGATGTAGTTTGTGTACCAATTATTATTGACATTGTTCTCGTATTCATTTGGACCAGTTACACCTAACATCACGTAGGCTTTCTTGCTATCGGACCAATTGAAACGTTGCGACCAAAATCTGGCAATTCCAAGAAGTACTGGAAATCCGTATTTTTTCAAATAATCACGATCACCTGTATGACGGACGTAGTTGTAGATTCCAAAAGCGATAGCGCCATTTCGGTGAATTTCCTCAAAGGTAATTTCCCATTCGTTGTGGCATTCCTCCCCATTCATAGTGACCATTGGATACAAAGCAGCACCGTTTTTGAAACCAAGTTTCTCGGCGTTTTCAATGGCTCTGTCTAGATGATGATAGCGGTATAGCAATAACTGCCTAGCAATCTGAGGATCTGCGGTTTTTAAATAAAATGGCAAACAATACGCTTCTGTGTCCCAATAAGTTGCACCGCCATATTTTTCACCAGTAAACCCTTTAGGTCCAATGTTCAATTTGGCATTTTTACCCGTATACGTTTGATATAAATGAAATATATTGAAGCGAATACCTTGTTGAGCGGCGATGTCACCATCAATAACAATATCCGCAGCATCCCAAATCTTTTGCCAAGCACCTTTATGATTTTGTAATAACACATCAAAACCCAAAGATGCCGAATTCTCTACACAGCTTATAGATTTAGCAATAAGCTCCGAAGATGGATATTTAACACTTGACACAATGGAAACATATTTGTGCAGGGTATATTTTTCACCTTGAATGAGACTTTGATCAAAGCTATTTTCCACATATAATTCACACTCATTTAATTTCACTTCAAGGTCCAATAAGCCATTTTTATCCGAAAAGGAAGAGCACATGGCTGTAGCTACATAAAAATCAGTTTTTTTAGTTTTAGCACACACCATTCCGACCGATAAATTTATTTCTCGGCTAACTTCGTCCCAAAAAAACTCATCGTAATTGGCATCATGGTTATTAACCCTCCCATTAAGATAGCTTGTAAAACGGACCATACCGCTGAAATTAATCGGTGTGAGTGAGTAAGAAATAGCAGCTAAATCTTCGTTGTGCATGGAACAAAACCGCAAACTTTCAATTTCGAGTTCTTTACCGTCAGCCAAACGCAGCTTAAATAATCTTTTGAGCGTACCTTCTTTCATATTTAATTCACGATAGAAAGAAAGCACTTGAGAAGTGGCTAAATCGATTTGAACACCCTCTATTTCGACATTAATGCCAATCCAATTGCACGCATTTAGTACTTTAGCAAAATACTCCGGATAACCATTTTTCCACCAACCAACTCGGGTTTTGTCGGGATAATAAACGCCACCAACGTAGCTTCCAGGAAGTGAATCACCCGAAAAGGTTTCTTCGAAATTAGCACGTTGGCCAAAACATCCATTGCCTATGCTAAAAATACTTTCCGCTTGTTTTTGTTTGAGTGGATCAAAAGAACGTTCGATGATTTTCCATTCATCTATTTCGAATAAATTATACATAATCGTCAAGATTAAATTCAAGCAAAGAAGAAACGAATGCATCCGCACTATTTTGTATATGCCTATTTCCAACAGCAAAGACATAAAAACCACCATCTTTTGCTGCTTTTACACCACTTTCCGCATCTTCAAAAACTATTATCTGATTCGGAGAAAGCCCTAATTGTTTAGCGCCATTTAAAAACACCTCTGGATTAGGTTTGGGATGCTCAACCATATTTCCATCGATAAGCACATCAAAATACGATTCAATTCCAACTAAAGAAAGGATGGTTTTTGCATTCTTACTAGAAGATCCCAATCCACAAGGGATATTTTTGGAACGAGCTTGATTAAGCAGCGCTAAAACACCCGGTAATAAATCATTTTGACTTAATTGACGAATAGAATTTAAATACCTCTCATTTTTCAAATGAAGCAAATCATTAAATTCATCCTCTGAGATCCAAACATCCCCAAGTTGAAGTATAATTTTCAAAGAATCTACCCTGCTCATTCCTTTTAATCGTTCATTATCTAATTCATTAAAAGAAATTTGATATTGATCAGCAATACTTTTCCAAGCAAGGAAATGATTATATTCAGTAGAAACGAGTACCCCGTCAAGATCGAATAACAAGCCCTTTATTTTGATGTTACTCATGATCAGTTATTGCTTGTTTATCTGTAATCAATAAAGTAGAAATAGAACCCAATAGCATTGATACACCTGCAAGCGTCATGGCAAATATCGTTTCTTGTCCGAATAATTTATACAATATATTAATGCCACCAAGAGCCGCAATTATTTGCGGAATAACAATGAACATGTTGAAAAGCCCCATCATCATGCCCATTTTTGCTGGATTTACCGAACCGGACAACATAGCATACGGCATAGATAAAATACTTCCCCAAGAGATTCCAATAAGAATAAAACAATATTTCAGGGAACTAGGAGTAGCATAAAACATCATTAAAAATCCAACTCCGCCTAAAAACAAAGACGCTAAATGAATATTCCTCCGATTAATTTTATAGCGCGAAGTATAGAAGGTTAAAAGAAGAGCAAAAGCCATCGACGATAATCCGTACATCCCCATAGACGAACCCACTTTATCTGCAGCGAGGTTATACTTTTTATCCAAGGACTTAACGATTTCCTCCTGTTTAGCATCCTTTAAATTATAATTACTAGCAATTGGTGCAGGCGAATGATAAACATGATCAGTTAATGCGGGGGTAGCCATACTCCACATTGTAAAAAAAGCAAACCAACTAAAAAATTGTACGATACCAAGTTTTAACATTGTCGATGGCATTTCAATGCAACTGGTATAAAAATCTTTAAAAAAATTAGTTTCTTTTTTATTATTTCTAAATACTTCCATATCCTCTGGCGGATATTCCTTGGTGGTAAAAATGGTATAAAGAATACTTATTAGAAAAACCATGGCGCCTATTGCGAATGCTATTTTAACATACATCGGAACTATTCCCGTCGTTTCATCATCTGAAAAGCCCAATTTATTGACCATCCATGGCAAGTTAGAAGCTACCCAAGTTCCAATTCCAATGATCAAGGTTTGCATAACAAAACCATAAGATCGTTGCTTGTTTGGCAATTTATCCGCGACAAGTGCCCTAAAAGGTTCCATGCTAATATTAATGGAAGCGTCTAGCACCCATAGCAAACCAGCAGCAACCCATAGAGAAGGTGAATTTGGGACAAAAAATAGCGCTAAAGATGATAGAATGGCACCAATCAGAAAATATGGCTTACGCCTACCGAATCTCGGGTGCCAGGTATTATCAGACAGATAACCAATAATTGGTTGAACAATTAAACCAGTTAGAGGCGCTGCAATCCATAATAAGGGAATATCGTCAGGCTTAGCTCCTAAGGTTTGAAAAATTCGCGACATAAATCCTCCCTGCAAGGCGAATCCAAATTGAATTCCGAGGAATCCGAAACTCATGTTCCAGATTTGCCAAAAAGATAAATTAGGTTTCTCTAATTTCACAACTCAATTGTATTAGTGTCTCTCTAAAACCATAAAACCCCATGGCTTGATCACAGTGCTTGCCTTACCAGATTTGATTTTCACCTGCTGGCGTTTAAAAACATGCTTATACTTACCATCTAAAAATTCAACACTTGCTAAACTTTGATCTTGATCACTCAGGTTAATTATAAATTGACAAATGGCCTTTGGGTTTAATTTAGACTTCCGCAGTATTACGATGAGTTTACCATCATTGAGTATTTTTAAATCAAGGGCCGAATTCATTCGATCTCCAAAAACAGCAGGATTATTTTTCTTGAGATCATTCAATTTTTTGTAAAAGGAAACTAGATCCATTTTCTCCCAATCAATTTCATCTTTTTCAAAAAATGCTAACCTTCGGTCCAGAGAGGTTTCCTGTCCGTTATAAATCAATGGCATTCCATTCAGTGCGTAGCATAAAACTGCCATTGCGTGTCGGGCGGAGCCCATTCGTTCCATTTCTGTGCCTTGCCAAGAATTTTCATCGTGGTTCGATGTAAAATACATCCTAAAAGCCTGTAAAGGATAATTTATATCTTTTTCTAAATATGTAGCCAAGTCAGTGGGATCTATTTTACCTTGGGCCAGTTTATTAAGTAAGTGGTGAAGCTCCCAACCATAGGTAATATCAAAGGCTTCATGCATTTCTGGGCCTTCTGCCTCTGCCAACATAATTAATGGCTTCACCTCTTGTAATTCAGTTCGAGCTTCAATCCAGAAATCCATGGGAACTGATCCAGCTACATCGCAACGAAATCCATCAATATCGGCCTCAGTAATCCAATATTTCATAGATAAAATCATATTTCGACGCATTAAGCTATTGCCAAAATTTAAATCGGCTACATCCCACCAGTCCGTTCCAATAGTAGGTTGAACATTTCCATTTGAGTCTAGGGTATACCATGCTTTGAATCCTTGCTCCAACCAAACATTATCAGGAGAAGAGTGATTAGCCACCCAATCAATGATTACTTTCATTTTCAGTTTATGGGCTTTTTTTACCAAAGCTTTAAAATCTGACAAATCTCCAAATTCAGGATTCACTCCTTTATAATCTTTAACAGCATAATAGCTACCCAAAGAACCTTTTCTATTTTTGACCCCGATAGGATGAATAGGCATTAGCCATACAATATCAACGCCCATTTTTTTAAGTCGCGGTAAATCATTTGTTACTTTTTCGAATGTTCCTTC
>JBILCD010000189.1:0-4908 GCA_044353285.1 Crocinitomicaceae bacterium
AATAAATGCAAGGCATTTTGATAGGCTATTTTTGCTTGCTTAGCCTTTTGACTATTTTCGCCATCAGCCTTAGTAATTAGGATAGCATCAGCCATTTCCATGATGCCACGTTTTATTCCTTGAAGTTCGTCGCCAGCACCAGCTAGCATGAGTAATAAAAAGAAATCAACCATAGAATGCACCATCGTTTCAGACTGACCAACACCCACAGTTTCGATAATAATAACATCATAGCCCGCCGCTTCGCAAAGAAGAATCGACTCGCGTGTATGACGCGCCACACCACCAAGCATATCACCTGTTGGCGTAGGGCGAATAAAAACATTTTCTTGCAAGGAAAGCCAATTCATTCGTGTTTTGTCTCCCAAAATACTACCACCACCAATCGAAGAAGACGGATCAATCGCCAATACAGCAATGCGATGTCCCTTACTCAGTAATACCTTTCCAAAAGCTTCAATAAAGGTGCTTTTTCCTACACCAGGAACACCCGTAATCCCTAATCTCCATGCGCCGCCAGCATACGGCATGAGTTTGTTCACTAATTTACTGGCCTCTTTTCTAAATTCAGGTGAATTATTTTCAATTAAGGTAATGGCTGAGGACAAGGCTGCGCGATCTTTTGACAACAACAGAGGCAATAACTTATCGCACGAAAAACTCTCCAATCGCTCCTTTCGACTATGCCTCCAATCATCAATAAAAGAATCGTCTACCATTATACTAATTGTTTTAGCGCGAGCAAAGCAGATTGAACATTCAAGCGAACATCTAAAATTGAAGCATCCATCATATAACAAGCAGCACAAACAATTTTATTATCATGATCAATTAAAATTTCACGCACATTTTTATTTTGTATAGCAGCACCAGTTTGCTTTATTCCCTCTTGAAAACCAAGAATATCATAGGGAGAATCCTCATTTGTGGAACCAATAGATAAGCTTAGGGGAATTGAATTATTCTTCATCGCTAAAGCAAGAACCACAGGGCTAACACAAAGCGCTGCTATCGGTTTTCCAACATTTATTAAATTCACGATAAGTAATTTGACCTCAGGTAATATTGTTCCGTTAGCACCATGAAAAGCCCAAGACGAAAAATTCTTTGCACTTCCGAATCCACCGGGAATAACTAAGGCATCAATATCGACAGGTTGAATGGCGCGAATATTATGGATTTTTCCGCGTGATATTCTAGCGGCTTCAACCAACATATTACGTGATTCAGGTAATTCCTCACCGTTAATGTGGTTAATCACATGATGTTGATTTGCATCGACTGCAATACAAACCGCTTCATCGCCCATTTCTTCAATAGCTAACAATGTTAGCACCGCTTCTTGAATTTCAACACCATCATAAACCCCGCAACCTGAAAGAAGCACGCCTATTTTCATCTTAAAATCTTTGGAACTAAGTTACTATAAATTTGCTCGTATTGAGGCAAAATAGCTTCTAAAGAAAATAAGTTTGCTTGCGCTAATGCATTCTCCTTAAACTGCATAATCTGATCGGGTTGCAACAAATGAATAGTATTCTTGGCCATATCCTCGACATCGCCAACATTGGATAAAAAACCTGAAAAACCATGCTTATTTACCTCCGCTAGTCCGCCTGTATTTGAGGAAATAACGGGAACAGATTGAGCCATAGCCTCAAGAGCGGCTAGACCAAAACTTTCTGTTTCAGAAGGCAGTAAAAACACATCAGCGATTTCAAGAACATGCGCCGTATCCCTTAATTTTCCTAGAAACAATATCTTATCACATAAATTTAACTTTCGTGCTAATTGCTCGCAACTGTAGCGTTCAGGACCATCACCAACCATGATTAACTTAGATGGCAACTCAGCATTTACCTTTTCAAAAATACGGATGACATCCTCTACCCGCTTAACCTTTCTAAAATTAGAAATGTGACAAAGTATGGGCTCATTCGCCAAAGCATATTTTAAACGTGTATTGTTTAATCCTTCCTTAGTTTCATTATTTGGAACTATGAAATTATGTATAACATCGATGGGTCGAGTGACCTTAAAATGTTCGTATGTAGCTTCCTTCAAACTATGCGATACAGCAGTAACGGCATCAGATTCATTAATACAAAAAGTAATCACCGGCTCAAACGATGGATCTTTACCCACTAACGTTATATCAGTACCGTGCAATGTTGTTACAAAAGGAATTTCGATACCTTGCGAACGAAGAATCATTTTTGCCATAAAAGCGGCAGATGCATGCGGAATAGCGTAGTGAACATGAAGTAAATCAAGTTTTTCATTTCGTACAACGTCTACCATTTTAGAAGTCAACTCAGTTTCATAAGGTTGAAAATCAAACAAGGGGTAATCCGACACTGAAACCTCATGATAAAAGATGTTTTCACGAAAAGAACCCAAACGAACCGGCTGAGAATAAGTGATAAAGTGAACTTGATGCCCTTTCGCAGCCAAGGCTTTTCCTAATTCTGTGGCCACAACACCACTACCACCAAACGTAGGATATAAAACAATCCCAATTTTCATGTGCGTCATTTAATTCAGAAGATTAATATTTTGATTCTTTCCACCCAAGTGGAAAAAAGAAAGAAATACGATAAATCATGGGTAAAATCTTGACAATTTGCCCTGCCTCATTTTTAACATTAAAATTATAACTGCTCCTAAAAGGGCTATTATCGGCATTGATGACATCGTAGAAGACACCAGCATTTATTCTGATTTTATGATTAAAATCCCTAGAAAAACCACCACCTATGAATAAGGTCGACAACCATGATTTTGAGGAATTTACATTCACATAATTAATAGGACAATGCAATGCTTCATATTCTATTCCCGCAAAAACGACATTCTTTAAGCGATAATGAGCGAAAACACCAGCACCATAAATCGAAAAACCAAATTTCTGACCTAAATTATTTGACCATGTTCGCTGCAATCGGAAAGATGGACCAAGAGCAAAATTTTCATTTAATACTGCGGCATATTTTAGATCACCACCAACTGAGCCTCCTAAATTAGATCCGCTGGCAACCAACTCAAGGCCAATTTCAGAACCATTAAAGCTTACTTGACTATAAATTGGGGAAACGAAAGCAAAGCCTAATAAAAGAACAACGAAAATTTTCATAACCTTTAATTTTATGCAAAGATAGGGTGGAATTAAATAGTTCAGCATTATTTCTTATGGAGTTTCTATCTTTGTGTAAAATTAGCTTCATGCAAATCATTGATGGTATCCGTATTTCATCTGAAATAAAACAAGAATTAGCGATTCAAGTAATCGAAAGAAAAACTCAGGGAAAAAAAATACCACATCTTGCAGCCATTCTAGTAGGAAATGACGGTGCCTCCATGTCATATGTGAATGCTAAGGTAAAAGCCTGTGAAGAAATTGGATTTGAAAGTACGCTAATTCGCTACGATTCATCAGTATCTGAAGAAATTTTATTGGCAAAAGTTCTCGCATTAAATCTTGATAAAAGCATTGATGGTTTTATTGTTCAACTTCCTCTACCCCCACAAATTGATGAAATAAAAATCACCCAAGCAATTGACCCATTGAAAGATGTCGATGGATTTCATCCGCAAAATTTAGGGAACATGGTGGTGAGTTTACCTGGCTTTTTGCCCGCAACCCCCATGGGAATACTAGAATTAATAAAGAGAATGAAAATAGAAACTGAAGGGAAAAACTGCGTTATAATTGGAAGAAGTAACATTGTTGGTATGCCCCTCAGTATTATGCTTGGACGTAATTCTTATCCTGGG
This sequence comes from Crocinitomicaceae bacterium, assembly GCA_044353285.1. Lineage (GTDB taxonomy): Bacteria > Bacteroidota > Bacteroidia > Flavobacteriales_D > Crocinitomicaceae > UBA952. The sequence goes on from JBILCD010000189.1 coordinate 3,775, forward strand.
AATTGTACAGTGACATTGGCGCATTCAAGAACAAAAAATCTAAGTGAAGTATGCCTAAAAGCTGATATCATCATTGCAGCAATCGGACAACCAAACTTTATTAAAGCAGACATGGTTAAAAAAGGTGCTGTTGTTATTGATGTTGGGACAACAAGAGTAGAAGATTCTTCCCGTGAAAGAGGCTGGCGTTTGGTGGGAGATGTCGATTATGAAAACGTAGCCCCTCTTTGTAGTTATATTTCACCGGTGCCAGGAGGCGTTGGGCCAATGACTATTGCATCATTAATGATGAATACATTAAAAGCGCTTGAATTAAAAGGCAAATGAAACGCTCACAATTTTATAATAGTTTTGGCATTATAAAATAGGCGCTTACAGCCAAAATATTGTTGATTTTCACAAACATTTCAGTATACTAATTGTTAAAAAGACAATAAGTTAACAGAGAAATTAAATAAACGTGAAATTATTTCCCCTTATCGTTTTTTTATGCTTATTTTTGATAGATCAAATACACATTTAATGAATGTTCCTGTAACGATTTACGCTGAAATGACCCCTAATCCGTCGACAATGAAATTTGTGGCGAACAAATACTTATTAATTGCTGGAGAATCGGTTGAATTTATAACTAAACAAGATTCAAAAGGGTTCTCACCTCTTGCAGAAGCCTTATTCGATTTCCCATTTGTAAAAAGCGTTTTCATTGCAGCAAATTTTGTTACGATTACCAAAACCAACAATGTTCCATGGGATTTTATTACCATGCAGTTGCGAGAATTTGTTAAAGATTGGATTTCTGAAGGAAAAGAAGTGCTAATACAAATGCCACAAGCTAAAGAAACAATATCAGATAATAATTCCTTATCTGCTGCAGATGAGATAACTACTTTTGAGCCAAGCGATTTAGATGAAGCGATCCGCTCACTTTTAGACCAATATGTGCGCCCCGCAGTAGAAAATGATGGAGGCGCAATTGATTTTTTAGGCTTTAAAGATGGGACAGTAAGTGTTAAAATGAAAGGTTCTTGTGCGGGTTGTCCATCCTCAACTGCAACCTTGAAAGGTGGTATCGAAAATCTATTGATGCAACACTTACCTGAAGTCAAAAATGTAATGGCAGTAAACGAATAA
>JBILCD010000037.1:0-14143 GCA_044353285.1 Crocinitomicaceae bacterium
GCATTAAACGGAATCGCAGGCAACGCTTTCACTGATTTGATAGCAGAGGAAGGTTTCTGGACTGCTCCAGGGTAAACACCTTGAGAAAATGAAATGAAAAAACAAGAGAAAAATGAGACGGCAATAATAGAATATATCTTCATGATGTAGGTTTTTATTTACGAAATTTAAGCATTATTTTTATTTAATTGCCATTCCAATTAAAAATAGCGGTACTATGCTGATTTAATGGTAATTAACCTCATTACAGCATATTAAAATCTAACTAAAGCTATCAACTAATAATTAGGACATTCGGTTTTGGTCGTAAAATACGATATTTAAAAAAAGTAAGCTTAGTATTAAAAAGTAGCATTACATATGTAAAAAAACACAAGGCAACAATTTGGATAGTTGCTATCTACAACGGACTAGTTCGCCTAAGACAAAACATAGAAAATGCATTTGCTGATGCTAAAAATCCCTTGGCACTAGCCTCAGCACTCCGAAAAATTTCTGGAAATGCGGATGTCAATGAGGTTAAAAGTGAAGACATTCAGGAAATGTTTATTGAGAATCCTCCTGGAAGCACCGCTGGATTACTTGGTAACATTGGCTCCCTTTTTTCAACACACCCACCCATAGAAAAAAGAATTGAACTATTAGAGCAATTCTAAAGACACCAAATAGTATCGATTTAATACCCTACTGCTCCACCATTCGGACTTGAAGAATCTGCAGCACCAATGTAAACCTTAAATTCTGCATCATACGTTATTCCCATTAAGGAACCAAGGTTTTTTACTTCTCGGAGGTGATGACCCATTGCTTGAAGTGCGGCTCTTGTGTCAGGTGACATCAAGAATCTTTCAAACACAATCTCATCTGGCAACCATTGATGATGAATTTTCATTGTTTCTATAGCTTTATCAATTTGCATATCATAAGCGAGCACATTAAGCACTGTTTGAAAAACCGTATTAATAATTGTTCTACCACCCGGAGAGCCAATAATCAAATAAGGCTTGCCATTTTTTGAAACAATGGTTGGCGTCATACTTGAAAGCATTCTTTTCTCTGGTGCGATAAGATTAGGTGCTGAACCAATCTGACCAAAATTTGTGGTGACACCTGGCACAGGATTAAAGTCTTGCATTTCATTATTAAAAATAAAGCCAAGGTTATTCGATCCCAATTGCGATCCATAAGAATCTTCGAGAGTATATGTTAACGAAACAGCATTACCCTCTTTGTCAACTACAGAAAAATGAGTTGTATTATTTCCATCATAAGGATGCCCATATAATGCAGAATCGCTTACAGATGCTTTAGACATATCAATATTTTCAAAACGCTTTTTTGCATACGCTTTTGATGTTAATTTGTCAAGTGGCATATCTGGATTAAAGTCAGGATCACCTAAATATTCTGCGCGATCGGCGAAAGCTCTTCGCATAACTTCAGCAATTAAATGAACGTAGGCGGTTGAATTAAAGTCTATAGAATCTAGGTCTACTAATTCTAACATATTCATCATTTCAACAAGAGCCACACCTCCTGAACTGGGAGGAGGCATGGAGTAAATTTCATATTCTTTGTATGTCCCTTTAATAGGTTTACGTTCAATAGCAGAATATTTTTCTAAATCTGTTTTAGTAATTAGGCCCCCATTTTTTTTCATATAATTTTCTATTTCGAGGGCCATTTCTCCTTTATAAAATCCATCATGACCCTTATTTCGAATCAACTTAAGTGATTTTGCAAGTGAAGATTGTTTCCATACTTCGCCAGGTTTTGTGATCTCACCATTGACATTTCGAAAATAAGAATACATAAAATCAGTTGGTTTTGCATCTTCGTTTAGGAATAGAGCATCCTCATAAAGATCCCAAGACATTACAAAACCATTTTTTGCAAGATCAATCGAAGGTTGAACTAATTCCTTCCAAGGCAATTTACCATATTTTTGATGCGCCATGTATAATCCGGCTACTGTACCAGGAACTCCAACTGTTTTTAAACTGTTATGATTAATGCCTTTGAATAATTTACTGGTACTATCAAGAAACATATTAGCAAAAGCTACAATTGGTGCTTTTTCACGAAAGTCAATAGTTGTTGCTTCACCGGCAGCATTCATAAAAACCAAAAATCCACCTCCACCAATATTACCTGCTTTAGGATGAGTAACTGCTAATGCAAAAGCTGTTGCTACACTAGCATCAATAGCGTTACCGCCTTTTTTCAAAATATCAATACCAACTTGAGATGCCAAAATATTTGACGAAACTACCATCCCATTTTGGCCATAAACTTGAGCATTACCCTTCGAATTATTGAAAAACAAGGCACTAATAACTAGTATTAATAAAAAACCATCATAGATTATTTTCTTTGATGTCATTTCAAATTTATTGCAGCTGTTCTTATCGGTAGCTCTTCTTAGTTCGTTCATAGGTCAGTCGTTAAATTGATGGTTACAAACTGTTGAGAATAGCTTTTAATCATTTGTCGAACTTCTCGAAACTGGTCTAAAATTTCATCTTCTGTCCCAGTTGCTTTTGCAGGATCGGGAAAATTATTATGAAACTTTATGGCCTTAGTCGGAAAGAACGGACAGCGTTCTTTAGCGTTGTCGCAAACGGTAATTACAAAATCAAAGTCAATGTGGAAGTATTCGTCAATATTGTTTGATGTGTGTTTCGATATGTCAATGCCATCCTCTTTCATTGTGGAAATTGCTCTCGGATTTACTCCGTGAGTTTCGACACCTGCACTATAAATTGCTGCTTTTTCGCCTGCGAAATGCCGCAAGTAAGCTTCGGCAATTTGGCTTCGACAACTGTTGCCTGTACAAAGGACTAACACTTTCTTCATCGATCTATTTTTACAACGCTGATAAAAATCCAAAGTAAATTGATGATGGTAAACCTTGCATCAAAACCATAAGCAAAGTTTAAGGAAACAATTCCTACAATAACTAGTAAGAAGCGTTTGTGTCTGCCGAGATAATTTAATAAATTCTTCATGCTTTTAACAACAGCCACTACCTGGGCTGCAAGAATTTTGAGTGGATACTTCTGCTAAATTCACCTTCAATTTTTCTTGTGGAATACCACAGCTGTCAGCAGCCAAACAAGCTGTTTGTTTTGAAACAAGGACAAAGTTTTTCCCATTAAATTCTAGATCATACTTTCCAATTGTTTCAGCTTGATATTCAACTTCAATTTCTAAATCTTCCATTCCCAATTTTTCTTCCGATAGCTTGATAATGTCTAGCAACTTTGATGGCTTTAATCGATGTTCAAAATCGTTTGCATTCCACAATTGAAAATTCGCAACTTTTTCATTACGGATTGTTCCACCACAGTCTATGAAAATTTTAGTTACTACGCCAACTTCGGTAACGTGGAAATGTTCAGGAACTATTGTTCCATTTTGAAGTTCAAAATTCACTGCCTCAGCAGTGCTTAAATGTTTCTTTATTTGTTCAAGTTTCATATTCTATGATTTTAATTTGCTAGCAGCAATCACTTTTTTTCTTTTCTAAGCTATCCGAAATATTTGCTAAATAAGCTTGAAGTTTAGTCAATGCTTTTTCGTCAATGCAGTAACAAATTGCGTTTCCCTCAATACTGCCTTTAATAAGTCCTGCGTTTTTTAATTCTTTCAAGTGTTGCGAAACAGTTGGCTGTGCTAAAGGCAATTCATTAACGATATCGCCACAAATGCACGTGTCGACTTTCATTAAATACTCAATAATAGCAACCCTTGCAGGATGCCCCAAGGCCTTTGCAAGTATCGCAATGGCGTTTTGCTTATCGGTAAAGTGTTCTGTCTTTGTCGCTCCCAAAGGATATAATTAGATTGCAATATTACGATAAAGATTTAACGTGACAAGTCGATTAATGAATAAATTTTGGAATAGGTTATTAAATCAATTGATTTTGAATTCATAAAAACAATGACTTTCCATTAATTGAGCTAGATAATCATAACAAATTCTGCCTTATTGACACACTTTATTTTTTGGCGTGATATTCGACAAAAGACGCACATGAGTAAAAAAAAAGTATCTTTCAAATGGGCCTTTAAGGAATTTATTTGGCCACGAAAAAAAATTATTTTTGTTGGATTAATTTTAATTATCATAAGAAGTTTAGCCGGTTTAGTACTTCCTTATGCCAGTAAAAATTTAATAGATGAGGTAATTCCATCGAAAGATATGGAAGCACTTTACACACTATTAATAGTTGTATGTCTTGCTTTACTAGTACAAACTGTCACTTCTTTTTCACTTACCCGCTTATTAAGTGTTGAAGCGCAATTATTAATTTCAGAATTGAGAGCAAAAGTTCAAAAAAAACTATTAAAGTTACCCATTAGCTATTTCGATAACAACAAATCTGGAGCGCTTGTTTCCCGCGTTATGAATGACGTTGAGGGAGTTCGAAACCTCGTTGGGACTGGATTAGTTCAATTAATTGGTGGAACTTTTACAGCGATCTTGTCCTTAGTTATCTTGATAAAAATCAATTGGTTGATGACCATTTTTGTATTGGTTCCAGTTGCAATTTTTGCTTTTATAGCATTAAAAGCATTTGCATATATCCGTCCCATTTTTAGAGTACGAGGGAAATTAAATGCTGAAGTTACAGGCCGATTAACAGAAACCTTAAATGGTGTTCGCGTGATAAAAGGATTCAATGCTGAAGAACAAGAAAATAAAACATTTGAAGAGGGTGTAGAACGCTTATTTCAAAATGTAAAAAAGAGTTTAACAGCAACCGCATTAATAACAAGCTCTTCCACATTACTTTTAGGATTAGCTTCAGCAGGAATAATGGGTATTGGTGGTTATTTCATTATGCAGAATACCATGACATATGGTGATTTTATATCGTTCACTTTATTTTTAGGGTTTATGATTGCACCAATTGTTCAGATGAGTAATATCGGAAGTCAATTAACGGAAGCAATGGCAGGATTGGACCGTACGCAGGAAATTATGGAAATGGACGAAGAAGATGATTCTACTGTTCGAACTGTAACATTAGGGAAGATTAAAGGTGATATTATTTTCGAAAATGTTGCCTTCAGTTATGATGAAAATAAAGAAGTATTGCACGATATTTCATTCGATGCGCATGCAGGAAGTGTAACTGCCTTAGTTGGTTCTTCAGGTTCTGGAAAATCAACCATTGCAGGTTTAGCAGCTACTTTTTTGAATCCAAAAGGAGGAAAAGTAACCATTGATGGAATTGACATTTCAACTGTTAATTTAAGTAGTTACAGATCAAATCTTGGTGTCGTTTTACAAGATGATTTTTTATACGAAGGAACTATTCGTGAGAACATTTTGTTTCCAAGACCACATGCAACAGAAGACCAGTTATTGGCTGCTGTGCAAGGTGCTTATGTTAATGAGTTTACTGATCGTTTTGATTTAGGATTGGACACTGTAATTGGAGAACGTGGTGTTAAATTGTCTGGTGGTCAACGTCAACGAATTTCAATTGCGAGGGCATTATTAGCAGATCCTAAAATCATTATTTTAGATGAGGCAACTTCCAATCTTGATACCGAAAGTGAAGCTTTCATTCAGAAAAGTTTACATGAATTAATGAAAGATAGAACTACATTCGTTATTGCTCACCGCTTGAGTACCATCCAAAAAGCAGATCAAATCTTAGTAATCGAAGATGGAAATATTGTCGAGAAAGGCAAACACGATGAGTTGATTGCAAGCAAAGGCAGGTATTGGGAATTGTTTACGTATCAAAGTAGAATATAAAAGGTACAATTATAAATCAATACATAATTTTTGAATAAGTATGTATTCTATTTAAACGAGTACCCAATGCTTAATCCTGGCCAAGGGAATACTGCGTAATCTAAGCCAGCGACGTTGCTTAATGTGGAAAAACTACGTGATTTATCACTAACAAATTTTTGAGTATGTACATTCAAAAGGTCTATCATAGGAGTTGCAGTTGCTCTGAAAAACAATCCCCCTTGTGGCCGTTGAAACCGATAGCCAATTTTTGGAGTTAAATAAGCGTAGAAATCGGTACTTACAGTTGAATTTGGATTTACTAAAAGAGAAGTTAATCCAATTCCTAATTCTAAATGATGACTTTTTTTACCAATTAGCCAATTATAAGATAAAGGAATTCCATAATAAGTACCATCACCGAATTGAATTGATTCAGGCACATAAACAATGCCCGCAGTATACGAATTCATAATTCTTTTTTCGGTATTAAAAAGTCTATCGTAATTCAATGACCAGCAAAATCCTTGACCAAATGCTTCTGTATAAATAGTATTTTTCTCAAATGTGTTGCTTACATTATTTTCTTGACTGATTACTGAATTAATTACAGTGAATATGATAAAGCATGCGATTAGGTTCTTCATAATTATATGTTTTGTAATAAGACAATTTAAAGCTTGTATTTGTTACAGTTAATCTTCAGCAGGGCCTTTTAATTGGATATAACGCTATCGTTATTTGCCCTAGATTGAGTTTAGGGAGTCAACGATTCTATTTTTTATCACCGACTTGCTTGCGAGCTGTTTGCTGTGTTTGGTGTTGGTCTTTTTTAATAAGGTAATTCAACACTTGGTCGATGTCCGTGAATTTTTGATTATGCTTCTTTTCCAACGCTAGCAATTTCTCATTGAGTTCTTGGTAGGTTAAAGCAAACTGGCGTATCATCACAAATGCGCGCATTATTTGAACGCTTGTTTGAACTGCTCTTTGAGAATTTAATACAGCACTAAGCATAGCAACTCCCTGCTCGGTAAAAGCAAATGGGAGGTATTTTGGAAAATTCCCTTTTCCGGTTTTAAACATCACAATTTGTGATCTTAAAGAATCCCATTCCTCTTTCGATAATTCGAACATAAAATCATCCGGAAATCGATTGATGTTTCTGCGTACTGCTTGCTTCAAGACTCTTGTTTCTACTTCGTAGATTATTGCTAAATCCATGTCGAGGATTACTTTCTTTCCACGAATTTCGTGAATACTTTGTTTTATTTGTTCTAGTTCCATATTTCTATTTTTTATAACCGACTTGCTTGCGAGCTGTTTGCTGTGTAAGCTGTTGGTCTTTTTTAATTAGGTAATTCAGCACCTGGTCGATGTCTGTGAATTTTTGATTGTGCTTCTTTTCCAACGCTAGCAATTTCTCATTGAGTTCTTGGTAGGTCAATGCAAACTGGCGTATCATCACAAAAGCGCGCACGATTGCTATGTTTATGTCAATGGCTATCTCTGAATTAAGAACACTTGATAACATGGCCACACCTTGTTCGGTGAACGCATAGGGATTATACCTTTGACCTCCCCAACTTGAGGTCGCAAATTGCGTCCTCAAGATAACCCATTCTTCTGTGCTTAATTCAAACATGAAATCCTCAGGAAATCTTCTAATGTTTCTTCTGACGGATTCTTTCAATCGCTTGGTTTCTACCTGATACATTTTCGCTAAATCAAAATCAAGAATAACTTTTTGTCCCCTGATTTCGTGAATACTCTGTTTAATTAGTTCTAATTCCATATTTCTATTTTTTATACCCGACTTGCTTGCGAGTAGTTTGCTGTGTAAGTTGTTGGTCTTTTTTAATAAGGTAATTCAACACTTGGTCGATGTCCGTGAATTTTTGATTATGCTTCTTTTCCAACTCTATCAATTTCTCATTAAGTTCTTGATAGGTTAAAGCAAACTGGCGTAACATCACAAAAGCGCGCATGATGGAAATGTTTATTTGAATGGCAGTTTTACTTTTCAATACGGAAGAAAGCATCGCAATGCCTTGTTCCGTAAAGGCGAAAGGAAGTGCCCCTCCAAAATGATTAATGGTGGGTATCACATTTTGTGACACCAAGTTTTGGATTTCGTATTGGTCTAATGTTAACATAAAATCTTCCGGAAATCGCTCCATATTTCGCCGTACCGCTTGTTTCAAGACACGGGTTTCTACCTCGTAAAGTTTAGCAAGATCCATGTCGAGCATTACTTTCTTCCCACGGATTACGAGGATACTCTTTTTAATTTGTTCTATTTCCATTTTTCTTATTTTTTATAACCCACTTGTTTTCGTTGCACTTGCTGTGTAAGTTGTTGGTCTTTTTTAATAAGGTAATTTAGCACTTGTTCGATGTCCGTGAATTTTTGATTATGCTTCTTTTCCAATGCTAGCAATTTCTCATTGAGTTCTTGATAGGTCAAGGCAAACTCACGTATCATCACAAAAGCACGCATAACGGAAATATTTATTTGAATGGCAGTTTTACTTTTCAATACGGAAGAAAGCATCGCAATACCTTGTTCCGTAAAGGCGAAAGGTTTATATCGTTGGCCTCCCCATCTTGAGATCACAAAATGTGATGTCAAGTTATGTATTTCGTCTTCTGTTAATTCAAACATAAAATCTTCCGGAAACCGCTCCATATTTCGCCGAACCGCTTGTTTCAAGACGCGTGTTTCTACCTCATAAAGTTTAGCAAGATCCATGTCGAGCATTACTTTCTTTCCACGGATTTCGTGAATGCTGTTTTTGATTATTTCTAGTTCCATAATGTGATATTTCTTTTCGCACTACTTAACTCCATTCTTTTTAACTTATTGAGTAGAAAGAGGGAGCTTTTCCATTTGACATGGATAAGTTTACTACCAAAAAAATAGGTGCGATAAAAAGAAAAACCTGAAAAATTATCGGTTTTTAAGCCAATTTTCAGGCGATTTTGGTAAGTAATGGGTAGCATAAAAAGTTATTTTTCACCTTAAGTTAGTGAAAAAGGGATGATACCACAAGAAAATAATGATTAAACCTTACTAAGTTTTGCAGCCGAATTATGCGTTTATTTTGATCGCACGTCTAGCTGCAATCTTGTCTTTAATTCTATCGACCACGTAGTACATCATTGGTACAACAATAATCGTAAGTAGCATCGATGAAGTAAGTCCACCAATAAGTACCCATGCCAATCCATTTTTCCAAACGGCACCGGCTCCTGTTGCGAATGCAATCGGAATCATACCAATCACCATGGCAATAGTGGTCATTAAAATTGGCCGCATACGCTCCCGAACAGCTATTAGAAGGGCCATATAGGTTGATTTACCATCTTCTTTAAGTTTATTGGTAAAATCAACAATTAGGATGGCATTCTTGGCGACTAAACCAAGCAGCATTAACATGCCAAGCATGGTGAAAATTCCCATACTGGAAGCAGAGAGGTTCAAGGCAAGAATAGCTCCTACTAGCGCAACAAGAATGGAAAAAAGGACAACAAATGGATACACATAATTATCATAAAGAACAACCATAATTAAATACACTAAGATTAGACCAATTCCCATAGCGGTGCCGAGTGAGCCAACGGACTCTTTCTGCCGCTTAACTTCTCCACCCCATAACATTCTTACATTTTTATCCAAGGGTGATTTCTCTAAATATTTATCTAATTCGCTGGCAACATTCCCTGCGGCTGTGCCTAATACATAACAACGAATCGTAGTACTTGCAATTCGGTTTTTTCGCTCTAAACTTCCATTTGCTTTATCAATTGAGAGGGTGGCAAACTCACCTAAAAGAACTTGTTTTCCATCAGTGGTAGTAAAAGGAATTTGCTTTAAATCGTCGATATTTTCTCGATTAGCTTTATCCAGCATCACTTTTATTGCATATTCCTCGCCATTAACATCGAATTGTGCGTCATCATTCCCGGTTAGTCCATTTTGCAACTGCATACCAACAACTGCAATTGGCAATCCTAATTGGCCCATTTTTTCGCGATCGAGTTCAATCCTAATTTCTGAGGTTATATCATCTGTTGAAATAACGGGATCTTTTGCCCCTTTCATCGCTAGTAAAACGCCTTTTATCCGCCTTGCTTCTTTCATCAATAATTCACTGTCATCGGAGGATAAAAATATTTCAATAGGCGCCTCCTCCGATTCAATCATTCCCATATTAATGGCCTTGACCTCAATACCCGGGAATTTATCTTCAATTTTCTTACGAATTTTATTCATGTAAGGAATTGTCGGATAGGTTAAGTGCTTGTCTTTTTTGAGTTTAACCGTCAACTCTGATTTATTTTCAACTCCAAAAGCCGCTGCTCCCATTCCAGAGCTTGGTCCACCAATGTTTGAAAAGACAATATCCACCATGTCTTTTTGGGCTAGAATGAATTGTTCAATTTGGAGTGTTGTGGCATTATTTTCCTTAAACGTAGTGCTTTTATCGTATTTCAGCTTAAGCATAAATTTCCCTTGATCTCCTTGCGCAACAAACTCTTGACCAACAATTCCCAAGGCCATCGTTCCTATACTCGCAACAAAAATGAGTAAAATTGCTGAACCCATGATTATTTTATGTTTTAGAGACCAAGCTACTAATGAAACGTAGGCATCGGTAAATGCAAGAACTCTTCTTTCAAACCAGGCCAAAATCGCATGAAACCAATTTTTTGGATTTAAGACAACCTCCTTAGCCATACGAGACGCAAGCCAGGGAGTCAAGGTGAAACAAACGAGTAAAGACATGAGTGTAGATACCACGACTACAACAGAAAACTGACGAAGAATATCGGCAATAATACCATCAATGAAAACAACTGGAGAGAAAACAACCACATCAACCAAGGTAATAGCAAGTGCTGTAAAACCAATTTCATTTCGACCATCTAGCGCAGCTGTTCTCTTATCTTTTCCCATTTTCAAATGCCGGTAGATATTTTCAAGTACCACAATCGAGTCATCCACCAAAATACCAATGACTAAAGACATGGCTAAAAGGGTCATGAGGTTTAAGGTATAACCCAGCAGGTACATCACAATAAAGGTTGAAATTAACGAGGCTGGAATAGAAATAAGAACAATGATTGCGTTTCGGAGCGTATGTAAAAACATCAGCATAACCAGTGCAACAAGAAAAATAGCAATTTCTAAGTCATGAATTACCGCATCAACAGATTCTAAGGTAGGAATAGAAGTATCAGTTGCTATCGTAAAACGAAGACCAATATTTTTGTATTTTTCTTCTAAGGCTTTTAATTTTTCTTTGGTCGCGTTGGCCATATCGACGGCATTGGCATCACTTTGTTTACTAATTCGGAGTCCAATACCATTTACCCCATTTAAGCGACAAATCGTTGATTTATCAATTTCCGAATCAAGCACCTCAGCCACATCCTTTAAGCGAATAGAAGAAGAACTAGATGAAAAAATGATAAGATTTTCCAATTGATCAATAGAAACAAACTTCCCGGAAAGACGAACGGTAAATTGATCATTATCGTTGTTAACCTTTCCGGTCGGAAATTCTACATTCGCTCCTGCAATAGCCTGATTAATCGAAGACAGGGTAAGCCCCATTGTTTTCAATTTATCATTATCGACATTAATTCTAAAGGCGCGATTTTCACCACCAATCATCTGAATTTGCGCTACTCCTTTCGTCTGCTTTATTTGCGGTAGAATTTGATCTTCCATGAGAGCCATCAATTCCCTATCCGTAGATTTAGTAGCGACCACAGTAGCTTGAAGGACAGGCGAAGCATTCGGTTCTATTTTAGTAATTACTGGCTTAAAGGCTCCTTCCGGCAACTTATTTTCGACGTTATTTAATTTTCGTTGGGCATCTTGAATTGACTTATCCATGTTTGCAGATGCTGTAAATTCAAGCAATACCACCGATGCATTATCCAAGGAGAAAGAGGTTACCTCTGCAATATTTTCCAATCCACTTATGGCATCTTCGAGCGGCTTAGACACTTGATTTTCAACGGTTTTAGGAGACGCCCCAGGGTAAGTAGTCGTAATAACTAATACGGGAGGAGAAAAATCAGGCAGTAATTCATAACTTAATTGCTTATAGCACAAAATCCCACCACCAATTAGAATGGTAAAGAGGACAATTATGAAAGACGGTCTTTTTATCGATAATTCTGTTAATGTCATTTTAGGTCTTATTTCAATGTTTTAACTGGAGAGCCAGCCGTTAAATTAACCTGACCTTTAAGGATGATGCGATCATCTTTAGTTAGGCCATTGATGACTTCGATATAATCACCATCTGAGGTTCCTGCCGTAAAATAGGTGAGCATTGCTTTTCCATTTTTAATAATGTACACCGCTGGATTTTTAGTGGAACCAACCAAGGCCTTACGAGGAATAGATAGGGCCGTTATGCTTTTCGAAGATACTAAACTAGCAGTAGCGTACATACCGGATCGCAACTCATTATTAGTATTAGAAACCAACACTTGCACTTTAAAATTATGCATCTTATCCGCTTGAATACCAATCAGCGATACCTTACCGGAAAAAGTTTTTCCTGGAAAAACATCCACTTTTACCGAAACCTGCTGATCAAGCACAAAGTTTTGAATGTCTCTTTCTGGTACACTTATCGTTAGTTTTAATTGAGAAATATCGGTGATTTCAAAAACAGGAGTTCCAATACCAACCACCGAACCTAAATCGACTAACTTTTTGGTGACAACTCCTGAAAATGGGGTTTTCAATACATTTCCGCTTAATTGTTTTACCACTTGCTTTCGTTGAATTTGAGTAGATTTTAATGCCAATTTTGCTTTTTCCAATTGCACTGCTGGTGCCGCTTCAGCTTGGACCAATAGGGATAAGCGATCCACATCTTTCGATTGGCCTTCGATAGAAACATCAATATTTTCAAGTTGATATTGCAGCATTTCGTTGTCTAATAGCAACAAGGTCGATCCCTGATTTATCAACTGGCCTTCTTGCGCATTGATGGATAATATTTTCCCTTGGCCCTCGGATCCAATTAGATTGGTTCGGTTAGGCTCGAAAGTCCCTAAAAACGAAAACTGACTGTCGAAAGTATGAACGTCAGCATGACCATCTTCTACCAAAATTGGGGTTGAAGTGTCGTGAATGTAAATTTCTTTAGCGATCTTATTTTTATTTTTCAGTAATTGAAAAACTGCAAGGCCAATGGCAACAATGCATATGATCCCAACTGTGATGACTCTTTTATTCATTTTAAACTTTAATTAATTTATCAATTCCATTTATTTAATACTGCCTATTGATCTCAAATACGCTAATTCTGCTTGCCTTAACTGAATGTATGTAGCCACCACATTTGTTTGGGCTTGCTGCAGCGCATTATCAGCTTGAATTAACTCGTTGCTGCTAATTGTTCCAGCAGTAAATTGGGTTTGTGTTTGCATATACACTTTATTGGCTAGGCCCAATTGATCTTTGGCCATCTCCAGAGAACTTACCTGAACATCAATTTGATTTTTTGCGGTTTCACTAAGAAGCGCTAATTGCTTTATCAATAACGCTTCCTGATTTTCAAGTTTATCCTTATTTAAAGCATTCATTTTTTGCTTGTTGTATTTTTCGAAACCATCAAAAAGTGTCCAATCTAAATGCAAACCAAGAAAAGCAGAATTAATACCGGTTCGAAAATCATCTTTTGGCTTAATGTTGTATGTGTAATTGTAATTAGCATAAAATGAAACGCTTGGCAAATAGGCCATCTTTGTCCCCTTTCTTTCCTCCGCGTTCATTTCTTTCTGCGCTTGCATTAATTCAAGTTCCGGATGATTGATATTGTTTTTGTCAAGTAAAATGGTGTTTTCCATCATTTCATCGCTTACTAAGCTTAATGAACCATCCGAATTAATACCAATGAGTATTTTCAATAGAGAACTTAATTGAGTCCTCGTGGCTTCCATTGAAAGTTTATTGTTACTTAACGTCAAACGGCTAATTTTTAGTTTGTCTACTTCAGTTTCAATGACCAAGCCCAATTCGTAAGATTTTTGAAGATTAGCAATTAATTTAGTTAGGTTAACGATATTCGATTCAACGAATTCAAGTTGTTTTACAATCGCTTGAAGATTAAAATACGTGCTAGACACCTGCTGTTTAATATCCTGCTGCATCAAACGCTCCTGCGCTGCCACAATTTTTTGATTAATATCCAAAGCCGCAAATCCATAATTCAACTGAGGATTATACAGAATTTGAGTAAGCTGAATACTATTTGAAAGATTGAATGGAACACCAAATTGTACCGTTGAGTAGGTACCGGGAGCGCCACCAAAAAATTGACCAGGAACAACCTGCCCAGCGATAATCGCATTGTACCT
>JBILCD010000190.1:0-4889 GCA_044353285.1 Crocinitomicaceae bacterium
AAATCCTTTTTCTGTTCAAGAGATTGCCGATGCGCTAAGAGGCGTAGACATGCCCATCATGGTGAAAAATCCGATTAATCCCGATTTAAAATTATGGGTTGGCGCTATTGAGCGACTTTATAACGTTGGGGTAGTTGATGTATCCGCTATTCATCGTGGATTTTCCGTCTATGAAATCGCGAAATACCGCAATAATCCTAATTGGCAAATTCCAATTGATTTGAAACAGGAATTGCCTCAACTCCCGCTTTTGTGCGATCCCTCTCATATCACAGGTGATGCTTCCATGTTGTTGGAAGTTGCCCAGAAAGCAATTGATTTGAAATATGATGGATTAATGCTCGAAACTCATTGTAATCCTCGAGAAGCATGGACAGATGCTAAACAACAAGTTTCGCCGGCGGAACTAGCGGAGCTTTTGGCAAAATTGCATTTCAGGGATAGAAGGGAAATTGAGGAGGCAGAATTATTGGAGTTTAGAGCCAAAATTAATGCAATGGATGAGGCCATTATTCATTTGTTGACAGAAAGAATGTTTACTTCTGGATTGATTGGTAAATTTAAAAAAGAACATAATTTAGCGATCTTGCAGAAAGCACGATGGGAGGAGCTGCTTGTAAGTAATGTCGATAAAGCAGTTAAACTTAATCTCTCCAAAGAATTCTCAACGCAATTGTTTAAGCTTATTCATCAGGAATCAATTCATATTCAGTCGCAAATTTTGAATGACAAAAATCATGAATAAAACAATTCTTCCATTTAAGGTTCAGGGAAGTATTGTGGCAAATCCATCGAAAAGTTACCTGCAAAGGGCTATTGTTTGCGCTGCCTTAGCGAAAGAAAAGACACATTTTCCAATTGATAATCCTTCTGACGATGTATCTGCTGCGCTTCGTCTTTTACCTGCTTTGGGTGCTTCTTATCAGAATGGAATAATCCATCCGTCTTCTTCTACGAATAGGCTGGATGAATTGGAGCTGTCTTGTGGAGAGTCTGGCTTGTTGCTGCGCTTAATGTCAACGATTGGATTAGGCTTTACCAAACGGTTGATTCTTCAGGGTGAGGGCACTTTGCTTCAACGATCGATGGTTTCACTGGTAGATCAATTGCGAGCAATAGGCTTGCAAGTTGAATCCAATAATGGTTTTCTTCCTGTAGTCATCGAGGGGGAAATTACGAATACTGCTTTGTCTGTGAACGCATCGGACAGTTCTCAATTTCTTTCGGGTCTATTAATCTCGCTTTCGCAAAAATCTTTTGATTGTGAAGTGAATGTAACAGCATTAAGCAGTAAGCCTTACATTGATTTAACCCTCGATGTCTTGAGCGATTTCGGCGTAAGTATTCGCCATGAAGATTACAACACATTTTATATCAAGGGGAATCAACTGATGTCTCCTAAAAAAATGATTATTGAAGGCGATTGGAGTGGGGCGGCAAATCATTTGGTTGGGGCGGCAATTTCAGGTGAAATAACGATGAAAGGATTGTCGATTATTTCAACTCAAGCAGACAAAAGTATATTGAATGCCTTAAAGGACTTTGGTGCAATGGTGGAAGTTTATGAAGATAAAATTAAGGTAGTGCAAAATGAAAAACGACCATTTGTCTTTGATGCGACCCACTGCCCAGATTTATTTCCTCCTCTTGCAATTTTGGCATGCGCTGCAGTGGGCACGAGTGAAATTATAGGACTTCAACGTTTGGAGAATAAAGAATCAAATCGTCAACTTAGTATTGTCAAGATGCTGAACGTTCTTGGGGTGAATTATCGAATTGTTGCGGACAGCATCTTTATTGAAGGTAAGGGAAAGGTGAATGGCGGAATAATCGCTACCTATAATGATCATCGCATTTCGATGGCTGGCGCAATGGCAGCTTGTCTCGCTTCTTCTGATATTATCATCGATAATGTTGCTTGCGTGTCGAAATCGTATCCTAATTTTTTCAACGATTTGGAAGCTGCAGGTGTTATTGATTAGTTCGTTTTTTTTTCTCCGTCTCGATTGGCAAAGAGAGGATGAAGAAAATTTCGAGTCGTAAGCGATACCGAAAAGCGCTTGTCGTTTGATAAGCTATGCTTATCACTCTTTTCGTTTATCGGTCGATGAGCAATTTTAGCCGAACGACTTCAATCGAGAATTGATTTTTTCGTTCTTTTGTATGAAGACAAAAGGACAAAGAAAATAAAGTCCGATTTTTATCGGACAACAGTGAATTATAATAACCTTCAAGAAAACTTTTTGTAAAAAAATATTCGACCTTATAAATAATGATTATTTTCACACTTATATATTTTCCAAAAGTTTGGAAACAACGTTTTTAACTTATAAAAAAAAAATGATGAAAAAACTACTTTTAATCGCTGGATTTTCAATTGGTCTAGTTACTGTGAATGCTCAACTCATGCGAGGTAATTTTATAATTGACCCATACATTGGGGTTCCTAATTGGGCGAATAGTTTATTGTATGGTCAATATGATGGATCTAATACTCAAGTATCCAATTATAAAACAATTGGCAGTGCATTGTCTTATGGAGGGAGATTAGAATATATGATCGCTGATAAAGTAGGTGTTGGAGCAGATATCAATTATGAAGTTTCAGGCTTTTCTTTTGATTATATTGATTATCAATATGATGGTTCTGGAAATTATGTGTATGACATGAATGGAAATGCCTTGACAGCAGAGTATACAGATAAATATACAGCAAAAAAGTTACGTGCCATGTTTCGTCTAAATTATCATTTTTTCCAAAGTGATAAAGTGGATGTTTACACTGGTTTTGCTGCTGGGTATAAAAGTGTTAATCGTGAATTTACTACCACTCCTAGCAATCCAATGAGTACAAATGACAGTTTTAATCAGGCATTGATTCCTATATCCGGAAGGTTAGCGATTGGGACGAAAATATACTTCACTCAGAATATTGGTGCCCATGTAGAATTAGGTGTTTTTGGTGGAGGCTTAATCCAATTTGGCCTTTCAGCTAAATTCTAAGTAAATTACTAAATGAAAAGGCCATCCGTCGATTGACGGATGGCTTTTTTTATGCGCTAAAACTAGAGCTTGTTACTGAAGACCCTTTTCGGATAGAAGGAAGCGTTTAGTTGATGTATGAACTACAACTTTACTATTCTTTTTGTCATCTTCTGCTCAGCGTCTTCGCTTTGTAGAAGATAACATCCTGCAGGAAAGTTAGAAAGGTCTATGGTCGTTTCTGAAGAGGTAGGGATAATCTCCATTAGGTTTTGTCCAAAGCAATCCACGAGTATAATTCGATCGGTTTCCTTAGTATGTCGAATGATTAATTCATCGCGTGTTGGGTTTGGAAAGACTTCCATTTCGTTGATGTTAGTTTCTCCCAAACCAATATTATTGTCATTTCTGAATAATACATTATCAATATATACAACACCAGAGGCTACAGGAGCGCCAGAAATAATAAGCTGCGCGATGTGTTGGGTGCTATTCAAGGAAGTGAAATTACTCAATGGAATGTCGTAAGTGTTCCATTGTTCTAAGATAGGCACAAAGGATAATTCGTGTTCGCTGTCATCACCGCCTGCATAGGCCATATCAGCCCCAAAATCAACCAGTTTAATTTTTAAAGTAGTGATATTGGCAGTCCAAGCATCTATTCTGAGATGGGTCATAGCGCTTACATTAAGAATATTCGCACCTAAGGTTTCGATGCCCACGAAATTCAAATCTGTGTATTTCTTCGTGTCATTTCCAGCGATTTGTAAATTATTTAGTGTGCCTTGCGACCATGGGGCTTGCCAAGTGTCAACGCTTACGTTTGTGTAAGGATTACTGAACATAGAAATAACATTTGTAGCATTGTAAGTTGGTGTTGGGGCAGCTACCATCGGTTCTGCTAATGGTGGACCTTGACTACTAAATTTGATGTTATCGAAATAACAGATGTTGTCTTGGTTGCGTTGTTGAAAATCTGGAAAAATAATGATTTGATCGATACCTGTAGACGATGGAGCGCCAATGATGGCGGTGAAATCAAAGGTCAATTCTTCCCATTGATTGATGAGTGTATTACTGACCAATATTTCGCCAGTGGAAGCACCTGCAGCCGTAGCGAATTTTATCCCAACAGGGCTGATAAGGGGTTTGTTAACCATTATTTTTACAATACAATTACTCGATGTTAAGGTGAAGGTTCCCAGGTTAGTTCCATGCTGCGATTCGCATCCTGCCCAAGGCATTCCATTTTGTTTAGCTGTAAATTTCGCGACCTGCGCTGAAAGATTTATCCCAGCAACTGATGGATTTGCAACGATCTCCAATGGGGGTTGATTGTCATTTTCAAATACGGTCCATGTCCAAAGTGTTCCGTATCCACCGGTTTCAAATGTTATGGGGCCATTCTGTGCAAAACAGGTATTAACAGCAATAAGTATAAAAAGGAGTAGTGCTTTTTTCATGGTAGTTGGTTTAACTTTTTGTTAAAAGTACAATAATGATTTGTAAATACCTGTTTTAGATTATTTCTTTTGATTGGTCTTGATTATATCACAAGAATATAATATATAACCCCGTTAATCATAGTTTCTCTAACTCACATTTATTTATGCGAACATAATGGTTTGTCCCGTTGGGATAATCTTGTGCATTCCCATTGAGTAAAAGAATGTCTATGTAGTTTGAATTTATGGAACTTCCACCAGAAGCATTACTCAAGTACATATAATTTCCTGAAACAAAAGATGGTAAATTGATTTCTTTTAGACTTCCATCGAGCCCTTTCTTAATAAATAACCCATTGTACTTGATACACAAGTAATATATGATTCCTTGGTGTTCAATCAGTCGAATCCGATTGATATCATCCATATCTAATGGAATAGGAGTTTCGGTCGTTTGTCCGC
>JBILCD010000038.1:0-14119 GCA_044353285.1 Crocinitomicaceae bacterium
ATTCTGCTAACTCAGGTGTCCGAATAGATAATTTTAAAACAAGTAAATATTATATTGCTCGCTACATAAAGTCGAAACGTCTAGATTACAATACCTATAAAAAGAATTAAACATTCATATCTTTTAGTTGTTTGAATTTTATGGAAGGTTCGTTTCAGTTAACAAAAAGTCATTGGCTTTTTATTGTTTTAGCTGGTTTGTTTATTACGAATGCTGTAACGGCTGAATTAATCAGTAATAAATTAATTGAAATCCCTTTATCGTTTCAAGTAGGTGGAGTGAAAATAGGTCCATTTGTGACTATTGTGGGCATTCTTCCGTGGCCAATTGTGTTTCTTTTGACAGACTTAATCAATGAGTTTTATGGACCGAAAGTTATCAGCAAACTTTCTTGGATAACAGCAGGCTTAATTTTTTATTGTTTTATAGTTGTTGGTTTGTCTTTATTGTTACCTGCTGTTGAATTACCTAATTCTGGTCTGTCGGATAATAAATCGTATAACTTGGTATTTGGTCAAGCACAAATGGTCATAGTGGGCAGTATTGCTGCTTTTCTTGTCTCTCAATTACTCGACTCCACCATTTTTTCTTTTATAAAAAAGCGAACGGGTTCAAAGTACATTTGGTTGAGAAGCACAGGCAGTACTGTTATTTCTCAATTAATTGATTCTTTTATTGTCTTATACATCGGTTTCGTTTTACCGGGAAATATGTCATTTAATGATTTCTTAACTATTGCTCCAACAAATTATGTATTGAAACTTGTAATTGCAATTGCATTAACACCACTCATTTATCTTGGTCATTGGTGGCTTAGGAAGTATTTTTTTACACCAAAGGACTTGGAATTAAACCCAAATAAATCTTAACTTACCGCTATGAAAATCAGTTATTTCCTACTTCTCTTTTTAATGGCTTCGTGTTCATTTGGACAAAGAAGTAAACCTGTGTCAAAAGTTTCTAGTGATAGTCTGGTACAATATGGCAAGAAATTTTTACCTGAAAATGTATGTTATATTATTAAAGACGGTGGCACAGAACAGCCGTTTACAGGAAAGTATGTGGATCATCATGATGCCGGAACTTACATTTGTATTGGTTGTGATAAACCTTTGTTTGAAAGCGATACTAAATATGATTCTGGTTCTGGATGGCCTAGCTTTTATGAGGCTATTAACTCTGAAAATGTCATAAAAAAACGGGATGATTCCTTTGGAATGGTTCGTTTTGAAATTCTTTGTGCTTCATGCAATGCACACTTGGGCCATGTGTTTGATGATGGACCTCAACCAACCGGACAGCGCTATTGTGTAAATTCCGCTGCACTTGATTTTATCCCTAAAAAATAATTTATGAGTTCAACAATAACCCTAGGCGCTGGTTGTTTTTGGTGTTTAGACGCCGCGATGCGATCCATGAAAGGAATTATATCGTCAATCCCAGGTTATACTGGTGGCGCTTCTCCTAATCCGAGTTATGAGCAGGTTTGTTCAGGAACAACAGGCCATGTAGAAGTGGTTCAACTTACCTTCGATGAAGAGATTCTAAACCTTTCTTCAGTATTGGAATTGTACTGGTGGATTCATGACCCTACGCAATTAAATCGTCAAGGTAATGATATTGGTACGCAATATCGATCTGCTATTTTTTATCATTCGGAGGAGCAAAAATTATCTTGTGAAAGTTTCAGGGCTAATTTGGAAAATAATAAGGTTTGGGCCAATAAGATCGTGACAACAATAGAACCTATTCCAATTTTCTATGCCGCTGAAGACTATCACCATGATTATTTTTCGCAAAATCCTCAAAATCAATACTGCCAATATGTAGTAAAACCTAAAATAGAAAAATTCAAACAGGTATTTAGCGAAAAAATTCAATAAGCTTAGGGAGCGAATCTTTGATTTAAAAGTTATCGAATAAGGGTTACATGCCCAACATTCATCAATTTCTCATCGTTATTGAGGGTTTTAAATACAAGTTTCCATGTATAGATGCCATCCGGGCATTTCATTCCTTTATTGTAGGATCCATCCCAACCAACTGCTGCATTATGGCTTTCCCAAATTGGCTCGCCCCAACGATTAAAGATTAAGAATTCATATTCAAATGGATCAAAACCGGAATACATTACTGGCTTAAATGTTTGATTAAATTGATCGCCATCTGGCGTAAAGGTATTGGGTACCCAAAAAATAACTTCTTCGCCGTTACATTCATCTATTACGGTTACAACCATGGTATCTGTTCCAATGCATCCTGCATTATTGGATCCGAAAACAATATATTCGTTTACACCAACGCTAGGGGCAAAGGTCATTCCGTTGTTCACGTCGTTACTCCACACATAGGAACTTCCTCCTGAGGCATTCAGAATGACTGAGTTGCCAAAACAAACGGTTTGGTCTACTCCTGCATCAATGATAGGTGAGCTTGAAATGCTAAGATTAAATGTTGCAATACCAGGACAAACGGCAGCAGCAGTAGTATAAGTAACTAAATATGAACCAGTAGATGAATTGGATAAGTTAATAAGACCAGTGGTTGGATTAATGCTTAGACCAGGACCGCTCGTTACGGTTCCTCCTTGTATTCCTGTAATGGTAGGTGTAGGATTTGGATCAGTTTGGCAATACACATTGTCAGGATAGCTTATTCCTGCTGCTTCGCCACCTACATAATTTCCTGTAAAGGTGTAGGTGCAACCTGCATCATCGGTTAAGGTGCAGCCAAATGGCCCTGAACTTGTTAATCCGTTCATGATAATATTTCCTCCACTTAGCGCGGTGTTGACAGCAAATCCTGCGCCCGTTGGACTTGGGTTACTGGCTGTGAAAGAGGTGCTATTTAAAGCGGGAGAACCACCGGTAGGAACAATTGTAGCTGTTTGATTAGCGCAATTCGATGTGTAAGTATACGTAACATCTGGTAGGTATTGAACAGCAATCGGATCGCCTAAGTCGTAACATCCCAGTGCTGGTAGCACCACATAACTATATATTCCATCTTGGATGCTATACATGGTCAATGGAACATAATAAACGGTATTGTTGGTGAAGGTTCCAGGAGCTTGTGAATTGATAAACGAAAGGTCATTCACGTCGGTGATGTCACCGTTATTGGTTACCACACCAACAAAACAAGGGTCATCTGGTATGGTTAATCCTTGTTGGCTGGCTAATAAAGGGGTGATGGCTACTGAAGGTGGACAAGAATAGGCGAGCCAAACAATCCCCGGATCGTAAACAGGTGCAGTAGGATCGTAGGTGCTTGAGCCTGGTATAGTTGCTCCTACAATTTCAGACGGTACTGTAAAATTATTGTTCGTATTGATTGAAAAGGCGTCGCCAAAGCAAACTTTATTAATGGCTGGAGAAGGCAGTAGAGTAGTGGTAAAGGTTCCAATGGCTGCTGAGCAATCACACGTTGGTTGTGTTGGATAAGTAAGCGTAGCACTGCAAGCTGAACTTGCGGAAAAAGTAGCGGTAATGGTACACGGTGCGCCGTTAGCTGTGCCTGTAAAACTGAAATTTGAAGATCCTCCAAATGGTGCATTAAACACTTGAGGAGCGCCACCGCAAGAATTAGTAAGGGTTAAAGTACCGGTCGTTGGTGCGTTTGTGTAATTTACTGTTCCTGCAAAAGTGTATTGGTTGTTTACTGGATTACAATTGGTAATCGTTCCAGTGAAGTTTCCAAACGAACAAGGGGATCCAGAACATGGGCCAGGCGCTGTATAAGTTTGAAGAGTGTTGCAATTGGCATTGGCTGAAAATGAGGCCGAAACTGTACATCCTGAGCCATTGGCGGGTAGGTTGGGCAAACTGTAATTAATCGTCGTTCCAAAAGGAGCATTAAACACCTGCGGAGCGCCACCGCAATTACTGACAATCGTTAAAGTACCACTTGTTGGGGGATTGCTAATACTCAGCGTGCCTGTAAGCGTGTATAGATTGTTGCTACAGTTTCCGGGGTTAGCTGTAAAACCAGTTACCCCACAGATAAAAGAACAATCTGCAGAGCCAGTTCCTCCGGTTTGTGAAAAACTTATATTTCCTGCTTGGTTGGCATAGTTGGTCAGAAGCAGAATGTAAAATTGTCCAATTTGAGCATTAGGTATGTTGGCTGTTTCAGTTGCAGCGGTAGAATAACTGCAGTCAATGGGTGTGCCTATCGGGAAAGTACCGCCTCCGCAGCCAGCTGACAAAGAGTTATAAGGTCCCCACAAAGCAAAATCTACGTCAATTCCTGTTCCAGTTGTATTGGTTTGGTTGATGGTGAAAGTCATTGGCCCATTTTGATCGATCTCCATGTAATACCAAACTGGATTCGGCGAACTACCTAAACAACCTATAGGACCTAAGTCAGGAACGTTTACATCGTTAGGAAAACTATAGTTTGTACCGGTACAAAAAGGATTGGCTCCATTGCATTGGGCATATACTCCTTGA
The DNA here is from genome assembly GCA_044353285.1 of Crocinitomicaceae bacterium. GTDB lineage: Bacteria > Bacteroidota > Bacteroidia > Flavobacteriales_D > Crocinitomicaceae > UBA952. The sequence goes on from JBILCD010000038.1 coordinate 4,452, forward strand.
ATGAAGAACAATATAAAGAGAAAAGAAACAATTTTTTTTAACACTATTATAGTCTAATTAATCTAGTTTGTATCGCAATTCTTTTTTAATGAGCTTTTTATTTTCTTGTCCCCAAGTTTTCGCAATTAATTTATTTTCAAGGTATGATTTTGAATGATCGTAAACAGGAAATGATTTAGGGATTTGAGCATCTTTAAAAAAAGACTTCATTTTTTTATCGTCAAATATATAACGGTTAAAATGATGATAAGTAGTATCTTTAGGAGTAGCCTTAGTATTATCAATGGTGTTATTAAGGATAATGTAATCCGCTTTATTAATCTGCAATTTTTGGTTTTGAGAAGTGTTTTGAGCGGAAATGTAAAAGGAAAAACAACAGGTAAATAAGGAGTATAGGTATAATTGCTTCATTTAAAAGTGATTCAAGTTTAATTAAATTTTCATCAACACAACGATAAAGATAGTTCATAGTTGCTTTATATTAACAAGTACAAATAATAATAATTGAATAGATATTAACAAGGTATTTTTAATTTCGCAAGAAACGCACCGCTAATAAATTTGATTTGGGTTCATCCATACAATACTTAAGTTATTACTTACCCCAATTGGCAATGGATAATTACCTGCTTGCTGAACAATTCGTAGGTAAAAAAGCGAAAGAGCTATTCGATATATCTGGTGTAAAAACTCGGCATGTCGCAGCAAAGGGAGTTTTAGGTTCTGATTTAGCCATTTCAGCCCTTGAGTTATTACAAAAAGAGCATCCAAATTTTTCTTTAAAAGAGATTGATTTTCTAATTGTTTCAACGCTTGTCTTAGATTATAATTCGCCAACAACTGCCAGTGTTTTACATCATAAATTAGGATTGTCCTCTGCTTGTGGTACTATTGATTTACCTCAAGGCTGTTCGGGATTTCTGTATAGTTTAAGTGTCGCAGAGGCTATGATAACTGCCGGGAATGCAAGGAATGTGTTAATCTTATTAGGGGAAGTGCCTACAAAAGCAATTCATAGTGAGGACATGGTATTGCGATCGATTTTTGGTGATGCTGGTGCCGCTATTGTTGTTTCGGAAAATCCTACGAAATCCATTGGAAAGTTTACATTTGGTTCCTTTGGGGATGGATTTGATTTTTTAAAGGTGGAACGTGGAGGAGGTCGCAACCCTATAGATGAAGCATGGATAAAAAAATATTCCGATCAAGAGAATCAATTGTCTTTTGGACGTATCGAAATGAATGGACTTGAAGTGCTTCGCTTTGCTTTAAAGGAAATTCCTGGGTTTTTGGAACAAACATTAGTGAAAAATGGCTTGACAATTTCAGATATTGATTTCTTTATTTTTCATCAAGCAAGCGCAATGATTTTGAAATCCCTTCAGCGGAAATGCAATATCCCTGAGCATAAATTCATTTCTAATTTTGAAGAAGTTGGCAATACTGTTTCTTGTTCTATTCCAATTGCATTAAAAAAAGCTTCAGCACTAGGTAATTTTAAAAAAGGTGATAAGATTGTATTACTTGGTTTTGGGATTGGTTTTTCTTGTATTGGAACTGTAATTGAATGGTAGAAAAATGTATATTTGAAGTATGGAAATAGTTGATTTTATTACAGCGATTGAAGAAGAGTTTGACGATCTAAATCCAGGAGATGTATCACCGAATAGCGTGTTTCGAGATATGGAGGGGTGGAGCAGTATGCATGCGCTTATTTTTGTTGCATTAATTGATTCAAAGTATGATGTTCTTCTAACTGGAGATGAATTGAAATCGTGTGTCACCATTAAAGATTTATTTGATATTACTCTCTTAAAAATAAACGGTGGCGGAGCTAATACTTAAACATACTGCTGTAAAAGCAATATATTCTGTCGTTCCTAAAACGGTGTATAAAACGCATGATTATCCTTATTTTTCGGAGGATGAGGCAAAAATGTTCGCTAAAACAACAGGTATAATTGAACGAAGAGTTGCGGCAACTATAGTTACCGCTTCAGATATGTGTTTCAAAGCTGCTCAGACCCTTTTGGAAGATCTGAATTGTCATCATGAAATAGATTTATTGGTATTCGTAACTCAATCTCCAGACTATTTTCTTCCGGCAAGTGCCGCTATTCTGCAAGATAAATTAGGATTACCTAAGGCTTGTATGGCTTTTGATGTGAATTTAGGATGTTCAGGTTACGTGCATGGTTTGCTCCTTGCTAACCGTTATCTGCAACAGGGTGGATTGAGAAAAGTATTGCTTTTAGCTGGTGATAAATCAACCATTTCGACGCACGAACAAGATAAAACAGCTTTTCCTCTTTTTGGAGATGCTGGCTCAGCAACTTTACTGGAATACGATGCAAAAGGAGAGGATTGGTTTTTTGATGCAGGGACGGACGGAAGCGGTGCGGGAGCAATTATTATTGAAGCGGGGCATTCTCGAATGCCTTACCAAAGTTTTGATGATCAAGATATTGAAGTGGCACCTGGTGTTGTGCGCTCTAAAAAACATTTGGCGATTGATGGCTTGGCGGTATTTAATTTTGCGCTGAAAAATGTCCCTAAGTCGATTAATAATACTCTTGCTTTAGCAAAATTAACAACCGACCAACTTGATTACCTAGTGTTGCATCAGGCAAATCAATTGATCACAGATAGTATCCGAAAAAAAATGAACTTACCGAAGGAAAAATGCCCAAGTTCAATTGGTAGTTTTGGAAATACAAGTTCTGCTTCAATTCCTTTAACGCTTTGTTCGGAATTAAGTGAAGCCTTAAAAAAGGAACGCTTATGCCTATTGCTTTGTGGTTTTGGTGTGGGTTTTTCTTGGGCAAGCTTACTCTTATCCACTCATAATGTCGCAACTAAATTGTTAGAATATGATTAATCTTAAAGGAAAAACTATTCTGGTAACTGGTGCCTCTGCAGGCATTGGCGCGGCTGTGGCGCAATTGTGCTCTGATTTAGGCGCTAAGGTTTGCATAACGGGTCGAAATATGGATCGCTTAATTGAGGTGTCTAAACAGCTTAACATCGAGTCAGAACTTTTTCAGGCTGATTTAACATTGGAAAAGGAACTAGATGATTTAGTTAAGGCCTTGCCATGCATTGATGGCTGGGTGCATTGCGCCGGAATTATTGAACCTTTTCCTATAAAATTCATTCAGTCTAAGCATATAAAATCAATGTTCACTATTAATTTTGATAGCGCCTGTCTTTTAAGCTCGAAATTAATGCAGCTTAAAAAGATTAATACAAGCGCTTCCTTTGTGTTTATTTCTTCGATTTCTGCTCAACATCCATATAAAGGAGGAAGTTTGTACGCTGCGTCTAAGGCAGCACTAGAATCTTTTTCTCGTTCCATCGCCTTAGAGTTTTCCTCCAAAGGTGTTCGTTCGAATTGTATTTCTGCCGCTCTAGTAGAAACTGAGATGTTTGAGAAAACTAAAAATGCGCTTTCGGAAACAGAACTATTAGGCATTTTGAGTTCGTATCCATTAGGAATTGGAAAACCAATGGATGTGGCTCACGCATCGGCTTTTCTGCTGAGTGATCAATCTTCTTGGATGAGTGGTACAACCATGACGCTCGATGGCGGTTTGTTGTTGAACACCAAAAAATAATTCTTTTAATGTACTTTCGTATGTGTTTATTGTAAAATGATTCAGTACAGCTTCGTCATACCAACGTTTAATAATAGTAGAGATCTTCCATCTATTTGTGAGGATATTGCGCTTGTCTTTCAAGATTTCTCGCATGAAATTATTCTCGTGGATGACGGAAGTACAGACAATACGTGGGAAACCATCCACTCCCTAAGTCAAAACGATAAAACAATTACTGCTTTGCGATTATCAATGAATTTTGGACAACATCCAGCAACCTTATGTGGGATTCAATTTTCAAAGGGAAAACATGTGATAACCCTAGACGATGATAAGGAAATTCATCCGAGTGAGGCGATGAAAATGATTGAACAGCAAAAAATATCGGGTGCAGCTGTCGTTTATGGTACTTTTCCTTCGCTTGATTCATTTTTGATTCGTTCCATGAAAACCCTTTATCGTATTGTTTCTCGATTAAATGGTAAAAATAGGGGGCAAGGCAGTAGTTTTAGATTGATAGATGGCGAACTGGCAAGAAAGATTGTTTCCGGTAATCATCAGTTTTCATTTATTGATGAATTGATTCTTTGGTATACGAATTCCATCGAGTTTGTGCCGATTAAGCGCAGTGATAATCAGTCAACGATAAGTAGATATAAATTGCCGGGTTTGATCTTAACTACGATCAATATCATGCTTTTTTCATCGGCTATCCCACTTCGTTTAGTCACTTTTTTTGGTTTTCTGCTGGCGCTGATTAATTTCATTTTTGGAGGAATTATTCTCTTTAAAAAATATGTTGGAAAAATTGAAGTCGATGGGTATACTTCGTTAATTGTTAGTGTTTTATTCTCAACGGGAATGATCATTACTTGCATTGGAATTATTGCCATGTATTTGAGGCATTTATTGCTAAAAACAAATCAAAAACCATTGTTTCACGTAGCTGAAAAGTCGTGTTAATTCTTTCTCAATATGATGTTCGATTAATTCGAGTGCAAGCTGAGCATTTAAGCTTAATTCTGAGGTGGAGAAATAATGATTGGGTCCGGAAAAATATGTTTGTTCAGGATATCTTGCAGGAAAAAGATCAATTGGCGTGGTTTAATTCGATTAATAATGCTTCCAACTATTATTTTATTATTGAATATTTAGGCGAAAAGGTTGGTTTAATTCATGCTAAAAACTTTTCAGAAGAAGATGGGATAGGAGAGGGAGGGATTTTTATTGGCGAGTATGATTACCTTGAAACATGGGCAAGTGTGATGGCTTCAATTTGTTTGCTCAATTTCATTTTTGCTAAAACGAATATCAATCGGTCGATGGTCCGCGTTCAAGCGCATAATCGACGTGCAATATCGTATAATTTAAAGTTGGGATATAAAATTGACCATCAGGATGCTAATGAATGCAGAATGATCTTGGATAAAGAGGATTTTCTTTGTAAAACTACTTTACTCAAGTCAGTATTGTCCAAAATTTCTAAGGGGCAGGATGCATTGATTCTTGAGGGTGAAAAATCAAGCAATAATTTAACTCAAATTAATCGTTTGTTCGAAAATTAATTTTTTCAATGGGGAGTTTTCGCTGCTCATAAGCTGCTAGCCATTCTTCCTTAGTGGCAAATTGAAGTAGAAAAGGATCGTCTAGTTGTTCAATTTTATACTGCGATATTTCATCGGCTGTATATCCCCAAAGCGGATTTGGAATGTCAAACATCAATACAAATCGATCTTTATCGCCGGTATTCCATGCCTCGTGCTCATAGGAATCATCAAAAATCAGCAGTTTTCCCTCCTCCCAATATTTAGTATCCTCTCCAACTCTGATCCCACAAGCCTCACGGTTTGGAATAATTAAGGGCAGGTGACATCGCAGAATCATTTTAGAATATCCTTTGTGAGGAAGTATATGTGTTTGTTTTTTTAACCTTGAGAAATCGCAAGAAATAAGTCCAGGAATTTTATTAATGATGCTTGCGGTTTGAGGGCAGATAGCTTCGTTCGTAGTATTTTTCATTTGAAAAAATGAAAAAGTAAAAACTTGCCAAGCATTTTTTTCTACTGAGTCAACATAGCTTGGAAAGGTGTCTAGCCAAGTGTTCTGATTCTTCGATATCAGTTCTAGTAGCTCATTTTTTATGAGCGAAAACGCTTCTTCCAAAAATAATAACTGCTCGAATTCCTTGCTTGAGTAAAAGTATTTGGGATTTTTATTGTTCAATATCTTTTTTTAATAGAAACGAAAATAATAAATATCGATCTATTTTGAATTTTTTATGGTTCTTGTTTTTCTTTACTTTTACATTATTAATTAAGCTATGCGGATTTACCTTATTTTATTCTTGTTCATTTGGTCCTTTTCTCTTTCAGCAAATCACATCAAAAAAGGATTTAAAGAATTAGAAGCATCCAATTATTCTTATGCCTTAGGTCATTTTCAAAAAGGAATTAAAAAACATACTGCTGTTGCTGCTTATGGAATGGCTAGGTTGTATCTTTCTCCTGCTAAATACAACATCGATTCATGCTATAAATACCTATTGATGTCTGAACAATCGTTTTCGCTGTTAGATAGCAATAAACGAGAAAAAATTAAAGTGTATTCCTGCGATTCGCTCAGCATCGCTCAGATGAAGATGTCGGTAAGTGAACTATTTTTTAATCAATTGAGGGTTTATCCAACTTTATCGTTAACAAATGAATTTATTACCAAGCATTCTTGGTCAAATCGAATTCCAATGGCAATTGATATAAGGGATTCATTTTTGTTTGCATCAATAGTGTTAACAAATCAGTCATCTTATTTTCAAGATTTTATTTCGGCCTATCCAACCTCAAAATATAGGGAAGAAGCTAAATCAAAGTTTTATAGTTGCCAATATAATGAACTAACTGCATCGGATCAAGTGGATGATTTGGAGGCTTTTCTTAAGACTTATCCGGAGAATCCCTATTGCAAACAGGTTGAATACAGATTATATTTAAGGTTTACTAGTTCTAAAGATATCGATGAGATAACTTATTTTGTTCGTCATTTTCCATTGTTTAAAACGGCTCAGATGGCATGGAGAAACTTGTTCTATCTTTATGTAAAGGATTATTCGTTGAATTCTATTCAGGACTTTAAGGCGGCCTTTCCAGATTGTCCATTTATGAATGAAATAGAATATGAAATTAGTTTATTCAAAACAACATTTTATCCTTTTAAACTCAAGGATAAGTACGGCTTTATTAAAAATAATGGTGAAGTAGTTATCCCTGCACTTTATGAGGAAGTAAGTTCTTTTAGGGAAGGGCTAGCTGTCGTGCTATCTGCTGATTTATATGGTGCAATTGATAAGAAAAATCAAAAGCTTATTGATTTTCAATATGACAACATGGAAGATTTTAATTTGGGTCGTTCTATTGTTGAAAAGAAGGGCGTTTTTGGCGTCATAGATCGAAGTGGCGATTTTGTATTTCCTTTAGAATATCAAGATATAGGCTGGTTGTCTGATAGCCTACTTTATGTAAAAAAAAATGATTTATTTGGTATTTATAACATCAATAATGTCAAGCAATGCGAGTTGTTTTTTGAGGACATTATTCCTTTCCGAAATAATATTTCGCGTGTCGTAATAGCGGGAAAGATTGGATATATTGATCGTCAATTTGGCTTTGTGCTCCCAGCGGAATTTGAAGATTTGGTTTCATTCACGGATAGTTCATTTGTTTATTCCGTTGGCGATAAAAAAGGACTGGTTTTCACTAGGGATTTAGTAAAAACTGGCGCTGTCTATGATGAGATATTTCCGATTCAAAGTGGAATAGCGATGGTTCGTGTAAAGGATAAAATTGGGTATATTGATGCTGCAGGTAATTTAATGCTAGCACTTCAATTTGAGCAATTTACGAATTATTCCAAGGTTGGATCTTTTACTGATAGGGGAGCGATTGTTCGGAAAAAGAATAAATTTTTACTGATCGATACGAAAGGAAAATCATTATCGACTTTACCCTATGAGCTAATCGGTGAATGTGGCGATTGGATTCCTTGTATGAAGAATTTTAAGTGGGGTTTTATTAATCCAAGCGGGAAAGAAATGACTCTTTTCGAGTATGATTTTGTGGAAAAAGTGACGAACAACTTATATATCGTTGAGAAAGCGGGATTAGTAGGTTTGTTTTCTACCTCCGGAACATTCGTTTTACCGCTCAGCTATGCTTCCATTGAAAAATTGGAAAACAATCTTTTTTTAGTGGAAGATGGCAATGGTTTTGGTATTTGTACAACAGAAGGTAAATTCATTGTATCAACCTCTTTTCAAAAAATAACCTATTATGATCAGGATATTTTTGAACTGTATAGCCAACACTCAATCTCTTATTACCTAATAAAATCAGGTGTTTTCATCAATCCAAAGTAAGTAAATTTACCTCCCGTAACTATTAATTAAGATATTTTGATTAAAAAATAATCGTTTTGTTGATTATTTTTTAACTTTGTTGAAATTGATTAATATGAAAATAGGAGATAATTTAAAACTTCTTAGGAAACGTGTCGGTAAATCTCAAGAAGATGTGGCAAATGATCTAGGGTTTAATCGCTCGACATACAGTGGTTATGAAAATGGTGTAGCACAGCCCAATATCGAAAATTTAATCGCCTTAAGCAAGTATTATGAATTGTCGATTGATGTGCTCTTAAGTGAAAATTTCATCGCTTTTTCGGAAAAGGATTGGACAAATCATGATAAAAATTGGAAAGAAAAAGCAAACGGGAATAATTTGCGTGTTCTAAGCAGTCAGGTGAATGAACAAAATGACGAATTAATAGAATTGGTCACTCATAAAGCGAGTGCTGGATATGTTAGCTCTTATGCTGACGTAGAATTTATACATGAATTGCCTACTATTCGTTTGCCTTTCTTGTCGAAAAACAAAAAATATAGAGCTTTTCCAATCAGTGGTGATTCCATGCCGCCTGTTGTAGATGGTTCATTTGTTGTCGGTGAATTTGTGCAAGATTGGACAAGTATTAAATCTGGAAGTCCGTGCATTGTGGTCACTAAAAATGATGGAATTGTTTTTAAATTGCTTGATAATGATTTAGAGAAATCTAAATCCTTTCTTTTGGTTTCAACGAATTCTTTTTATCAGCCATATGAAGTAGGGATTGAGAACGTGGTGGAAATATGGCGTTTTGTTAACTATATTTCATCCGTCCTTCCTTCCTTAAAAATCGCTGATAATGACTTATCATCTTCTATTCGTTCGATGCAAATTGATATTCATCGCTTACTAAATGCAAATAAATCGTAGTATATTATTTGGGTTAATATTATTTTAAGGTGCTGGGCTTAGTGATTATTACCTTCCGCCGTGACGAAATATTCGGCCTTGAATTTCATGGTTTTTGCTACTCAACTGAAACTGTTAATTTTTAAAATTTCTGCAAGAACATTTTTCAAAAATTTCAGTTTCAGAAAGGAGTTAAAATTGTTCGCTACGATTTGTAAGTAGTTTTATATTAATTATTTGCGAACAAAATAGAAATTCAGAGCCTTGACTTTTTTAGCTTCGCTGCTACTTCGTGGTGTTTCTTTTTTTTTGTCAAGCAAAAAAGAAAGGGAAAATAGGGTTCAGCACTTCAAAATAAAATAATGCCTATTATCGCATTAAAGCCTTGAATAACTCAGTAATTTGCTATCTTTGTACCTCAAAAATATAAAATGATCAACGTTACCTTACCTGATGGCTCAATGCGTGAATATCCGAAAGGATCTACCGCAATGGATGTTGCTTTAAGCATCTCTGAAGGTTTAGCTCGAAATGTACTTGCGGCAAAAATTAATGGTGAAGTAAAAGATGCAAGTTTTTCCTTGCATTCGAATTGTGAATTACAATTATTAACCTGGACTGATATTGAAGGTAAATCGACCATGTGGCATTCTTCTGCTCACCTTATGGCTGAAGCTCTTGAGTTTGTATTTCCAGGGATTAAGCTAGCAATTGGTCCGCCTATCACGAATGGTTTTTACTATGATGTAGATCTTGGTGAACATGCAATTACAGAAAAAGATTTAGAGAT
>JBILCD010000039.1:0-14114 GCA_044353285.1 Crocinitomicaceae bacterium
ATGGTTTGGTTCTATTGTAGTTGCAACGAATTTATTACCCTGGACAATTACCATCCATTTATTCCTGGCATTAGTCATTTTGCTGATTCAGTTATATATTATCTATCGTTTGAAGCCCAGAGAAGTGCAAAAGATTCCACTTCCAAAAATGGATTTCTACATTTGGTGGTTTATTTTCGGAATTAGCTTTTATCAAATGTTTTTGGGAACCCAGGTTCGAGAGTATATTGATGCACTAAGCAAGTCGGGATTGGGGCGTGAAACATGGAGTGATCATTTTGGAATGGCCTTTTTTATTCACCGTAGTTTTAGTTGGATGGTACTCGCACTACTTGTTATTATTGCGTGGAGAAACGAAAAAAACAACAAGATACCCATCATTCGCTATGCCATAATTGTTCTTGGATTTGAATTGTTTGCAGGCGTTATGTTGGCCTACTTTGATATGCCAGGGTTAGTTCAAACGGCTCACTTAGTTTTTGCAACCGTATTGTTAGGGATTCTTGGAATGGGTATATTTAGATTTACTATTGTCCGATAAAAATCGGAATTTCTTTTCTTTGTCCTTTTGTCTTGATACTACGGCAAGCTCAGCACAAGTACAAAAGAACGAAAAAATCAAGGCTTAGTATTTCATTTTGTTTGCAATTTATTGTGATTTAATTATTTATGAGTTAGGGCAAACAATTTTAACTCCTTTTTGAAACTGAAATTTTATCAAATGTTCTTGCAGAAATCTTCAAAATTGAATAGTTTCATTGCAGTTGATAAAACCATGAAATTCAAGGCCGAATATCGTTTGCTACTATTCACTATATAGTTCTTACTTCGAATGAATTCTTGGTTTTTAACATTGAAATATTTTACTGGAGCGATTGCGAATACTCAAATAACGCTTATTTCATCGAAACCAAAAATATTCAATGTTGGATGAGAATGTCAAAAATTTGATTTTTATTACTAAAAATTTATACCTTAGAAAAAAATACAGACGCTATGAAACAACGCTTACTTTTATCATTGGTCCTTTTTACTGGTGGCCTTTCTGCTCAAATTACCATCGATCAAGGCGATATGCCAAGTATTGGTGATAACATCCCTAGAAAATCCGATACCATGACCGTAAATCCGGGACCTGGTGGAAGTGGACCAAACCAAACCTGGAATTTTACGAACACCAGTATTTTTGTTTTGAATGAAAATACATCGGTCGTTTCCGTTGCTTCTACTCCTAGCGCCAATCAATTCAGTAGCTCCAACCTAGCCATGACAAATGATAATGCGAGCTATTTGTACTTCAACAAATCGGCGCAAAGTTTCACGACACAAGGGTTTTCCGGCGATTTATTAGGTACAGGCATCATCAATGCCGTCTTCACCCCTGCCCTAACCTTACATCAATTTCCGAGAACCTTTGGCTCTACTTTTACAGATACTTATGGCATCAACGTTACAATTCCAGGCGCCTCCATTAACCCATTAATCAGCCAAATAAATTATAGACGCTCTTCTGTTGTGAAAGACAGCACGGATTCTTGGGGTCAATTGACTACACCGCACGGAACATTTGACGTTTTGCGCGTACACAGCATGGAAATTTATACCGATTCAATATTGGCACTGCCTCTTTTCCCACCCGTTTGGCAATTAATTTCCGTTACCACAGACACCACCCACAGCTATTCATGGCTTGGAAAAGGCGGAAAACTAGCCATTGCAGAGATGAGTTTTGACTCTTTAGGCGCTCCAAAAATCTTCAAATGGACCGAATTACCTGGGCTTGGTGTGGGCTTGGAGGAGGAAAATAAAATTCTTAGTATTTCGCCAAATCCTTTCGCAGACGTTATTATTGTTGAGGGCTTACTAAAGGGTGAAGTGTTCATAAACGATGCATCAGGCAGAGAAATTAACGTTAATCAAGCCATTGATGGAAGTAAAATAACACTTTTTGTAAATGATTTACCCTCCGGCGTATATTATGTAAAAACGACGTCAAGCAAGCTAAACAACTGTTACAAATTGATCAAATTATAAGTGATTTTTTTCGCTACTAAATAAATTAAAAAAACTAGTTGTTTCAATTTCTAGCTTATCTAAGAGGCTAACTTAATAAGCTAGAAAGAGCTTAAGTCCATATTAATTATTCTAATCTATTAAGGACTCTTTCATGATTTCATAAGGTGAAACTTCCAATAATTCACCTTTCGATGTTTTAACCATATAATTAAGGTAATAACTTAAGTCATTACCGCCTACCTTAATATCAATAACAACTACCCTTGATGAATCCGTTTTTAAGAGAGCCATATCACCGGGTTTAAGCTCTAAAGCGCCACCTACTTGATCCCTTAATTTTGCATTATACACCAAAGATCGCATTGGCCAAAAATAATCAAGGTGATTCTTTAAAGAATCCCGATCTTTATTTAATCGATTATATTCTCCTTTTAAGGAGCCGAGATTTTGGGATAAGTTTGACAACTTTTCATTCATTATATCCAATTGCGACTTATGAAGAGCCCCTTCATTTGATATCGATCGTACGAGTAAATAAACAATAAAGCTGGCAAAAAGAGTTATTGAAACAATAATTAAAATCAAGCGAATCTTTGCTTTCTTTAAATCTGGAATAGAGGACATAACATAAAATTTTCAATGAAATTATGAAAATATAATGAATTTCAATTATTATTTTTAAATTCGATAAGAACAAAGTCTGTCATTATCAAGAAGAACCTTATTGGTCGGATATTTTTAGTACATAATCCATGTCTTCTATGAAATGGTGAAATTTATTATGCAATAACACATCTTCTGATTAAAATAAACACATTTTCGACTTGTATTTCTTAAAGAATTTTCTACTTTTGCAAACCGATTTTAACAAAACATAGAGTTGTTTTACTAGTGATTAATATTGGTCCTATAGCTTCCCACCGATCACTGCGTTCGGTCGGGACAGGCGAATTCGCTAATAGGAAAAAAAGAATATGAATGTTATCTTCGGATAATTTGGTCCTATAGCTCATTCGGTTAGAGCAACTGACTCATAATCAGTAGGTGCTTGGTTCGATTCCAAGTGGGACCACCAAAACAAAACGAGAATGAGAGCGAAAGCGTCATTCTCGTTTTTGTTTTTCTTCATTCTCTTTCTGCTTCTCTTTCTTTTTAATTTATAAAAGGGGAATCTTTCCAATCCAAAACGCCCTTCAAATCCTTCAGCATGTTGACGGAATAAACTTAAGGCTTACACCTGACTTATCATCTTAAAAACCCCAGCCAATCTTGAATTTTGAACTTAGATAAGGCAAAAATGCAGAGCCATAATCAACTTCTTTTTGAGATAAAAACGGTTCTGAATCATTAGGCTGGTCTACATTGGGAATTTTCCCAACGGCACTAGACCATAAATATTGAATACCTATTCCTATAGAAACATCGATAAATAAGCCGCATTTTTTCTGACATAGAAAGCCACCACTAAAAATAGCTGCTACATCGTTTCGATTACTTAAGTAAGTTCCACCACCCGTAATTTGACGTCGAGTTAATTGCATCCCACCAAATTGAATCGATTCAGCTAAATAATAACCTGTATTTTCGTTTGGCTGATTATTGAATTGAAGCGCATGAGCCAAATTGACGATACACAATGGCCATAATAGCTGCTTTCTTTTCAAATAATGTTTATGCTGCAAATAGGCTTTAAATCCTATCGCTTTTTCCATTCTTGGGATAAAGAATGAAATGTCATCTGTCTTATCAAGGTTTTTGCAAACGTTTATACCAGCAACTAAAGAATGTGGTCCTTTTAAGTGCCTTTCATAACTTAAGCCATTACTGATCCCTTTGTATTTAAAATCTTGAAGGGCATCATCAATAATAGACAAGGAAAAGATATTTTTTTTTAATGTTGATGGTTCGTCCATCTCAATTTCGTCCGTCTCAATAGCAAAATTAATTGTAATTGAACAGTAAGACGAAACGCTTCTTCCGTTTAGCTTTCCAGCCTTCCAATTCGGCATCGATCTTATTGCCTTGATAGACGCTTTATCACATTCAGGACAATCTGGTACTCCCTTTGTTACGGTTACATTCGAAATACTTCCATCTACACTAACAACAAATCGAATAAAGCATTTTCCCTGAACATTGTTTTCAATAGCCGTAATAGGAAACACAAGGCTTTTTTGAATAAAAGCCATCATAGCAGGATAGCCTCCAGGGAATTCAGCCTCTTCATCTACAAAGGTTTCAATTATTTCTTTCGATTTATCGTGAACTAAAGGTTCATCATGATCATCCGGTATAAAGTTTCCCTCCTCAAATGATTCTTTAATATCAACTTCGACAGGAATATCAACTTCGATTGGAGTAATTGTACTATCACCTAAATTACTTTTTTCATAGGGAGTAAAACCGCCTCTTGATACAGAAACCTCTGCCTTGTAATTTCCTGAAAGCCTAATGCCATCACTCAAGATATCCCAAACAATGCGCTTGCTTTCGCCTGGCTTTACATTTTTGATATCTCCAGTTATAGTTTTTGGGGTAACTACACCACCTTGCGGGTCCTTAAAAAGCAATTTAACATTGATGGCTGTATCAGCTTTAGAATGAAAAAAATCATACGTCACCACAATAGCCTTGCCTTCTGAACGAAAACCCACGTTGTCAATGGATTGAGCGAAAACACCGCTAACTGAAAAAAGAAAAATGATTGAAATTAAATAATGCATAATTCGAAGATAAAAATTTTAATTAATTCGCTTGCTAACATACAGTTATAATACTTCCCATATCCAGACCAGGGATGTTTCAAATCTAAGTTACTGTTTTTGTTTTAACTAGCATACTACTTTGAATCAAAATTAACTAAATCGTTAATTTTTAAGAGATAAACATATGAAAAATAGTTCAGATAACTTTTTTTACTTAGAACGCCTAATAGAAGATATGGAAAAATCCAGTATGCCTGCCCGTTTGACCTGTCATGAATTGATATTCGAGTATATAATAATACACTCCTTCTACCACGGGAACGCCGTTTGAAGCTATTCCATCCCATGCTTGAGTAATGTCTGTGGTTTGAAAAACCAACTCACCCCATCGATTCACAATTTGAATTGAAACATTGGAAGCATTGCAATTTTCTGTCAAAAGTAAGCCGTCATTTATACCATTTCCGTTTGGCGTAAATACATTCGTTGGTAATACCTCACAAATGTCATTCGTTGCAGGTGGTTCGTCGTAGTCGAAACAAGGATCCCCAATTTTACCAACAAAAATGTCTTTTTTAATATTTCCAACTAGATTTAGGTTATCAAAACTAGCAGCACCAACATAATAACCACACGTAACAAGGTTGCAATTGGAGTCTGCAAAAACTGAAGTACCTCTATCCTCTGAAGCGCCCCCTCCTTGAAGAACCCATCGCCATTTGCCTAGCGTGTCGATCGCCGCAACAAAAGCTTGAACACTATCAAGACCAGCATCTATGTTAATGTCGCCACCAAAAGAGGCATTGCCTCTAAATTGACCAGAAACGAAAATATTGTGTTTATTATTGGTGGTAATAGCTGTGCCCCTATCACTTCCACTGGATGAGCCTGCTTTTTTGACCCAACTCCAAGTTCCATTATAGTCCATTCGGGCGACAAAAATATCTCGTCCACTTGGACCACCATTGTTATTGACAGAATCTAAGCCAAAGCCAGCTCTGTCTTTAAATTCACCGGTGATATATACGTGTTGATCTGATCCGATAGCAATGCCATCGGCTCTATCGTCTAATACTCCCCCTCCTGATCGTGCGAAAAGATGGTTTCCATTGGCGTCGTATTTTGTAATGAAAGCATCTTGTCCACCACTTGTAGTTAGGGTATTGGCGCCGAAGTTCACGGTATTTCTAAATCCGCCGACTACGTATGGGTTTCCGAATTCGTCCACTGCTACCCTATTGTCTTTTTGTTGATCTTCTCCATCAAAGGTTTTTACCCACTGCCAAGCTCCTGCTGTAGTTATTTTAGCTAAAAAGGCGAGGGTATCGTTAGTTGATGCCGTTGTGATGGAACCAAATTCCGCGGTGCTAGGACCATTCGCTCCAAAACAAAAACTGGAGATAAAACCTGTTAGGTAAATGTTTCCATTTTTATCCGAGGCCACATCGTTCCCATGGTCGTCCCCTACATCTGTCCCCACTACATCCAACCAAATGAAATTGCCGTTAGAATCTAACTTTAGAATAAAAATATTATCCGTGTATTGAGAGGGAAGTGCCGCGAACAAGGAACCAAAGGTTATTGAACCCCAACACGTACCTGTAATGTAGATGTTATCGTTTTCATCCAAGCACATCCCTAAGCCACGATCGTCGTAATAGTTTATTCCGTTTTTCACCCATAGATATGTTCCATTGGGGTCTATTTTAGCGATGAACACCTCCTTACTATGTGCAAAAGAAAAAGGAGTTAGAATACCACCAAAAAAAGCTTGTTCATTATAGTAACCAGTAACATACGTATTTCCAAAACCATCCATCACAACATCCGTTGCTTTATCCGATAAGGATCCTCCACCCTTTACAACCCAATCCCAATTTTGAGCAGAAGCAGATAAACCACATAGAAAAAATAGAATCGCAAATAAGAAAGGTTTCAACATGGATAGAGTATTAACATAAGGTTAAAAGACTATAAAATTAACATTAAGTTGCTTTGTGCAAGATACATAATAAAGTGCTCAATTCACTTCAAGGGCATCGAGCGCATCTCGACTACGCTCGATAAGCTCTCGAGAGGCACGGTACCCAAAGTCTTAGTTCAATACAATCATTCTCTTATGCAAGCTTTCATTTTTAAAAATAAATTTGTTTTTTTTCTCCTGTCGCCTTTTATTCTGATAAAGTGAAGCGAATTGAAATAAGGGCACTGTAAAGCAGCTCGCAGAGATCGCTGAAACAGTCTTATTTCAAGAGTGGAGTGAATTGAAGAATAATCAGCGACTTGATTTTTTCGTTCTTTTGTATCAAGACAAAAGGACAAAGAAAACTGCGTCCGATTATTATCGGACAAGGGTGAAAAAATATTGATTGTTCGTAATCCTACCAGTAAAATATGTTAATCTTAAAAATCAAGAATTTAATTCAAGAAATATAATCAGTCCAGCAGTAAAGCCTAACATTTTCAGATTTTTAGCTGAGATGACCCGAATAAATAGTTACCTTAGTTCTATTAAAATACATTATGATTATTAAAAAGAGTAAAATGAAGGGTTTTAGTGCTCTAATTAAGGCCTTTGGGATTCTAATTATGGGCTTTTATGCTGAGGGATTCTTTGCACAGGTTACTGTAGACTCTCCGCTGTATCAGACGCTGAAGCAAAGTGGCCAGCTAGGTACCGTTCAAGTGATACCCAGTGTAAGCACATTAGCACCCGCTAAAGTAAAACCCAACAACAGTAACAAATCATCTGCTTGCAATTGTTATGTGGTGCCCGATGGAACCTATACCTTAGCCATGGAGCCCAACGACGATGGTTCATCCGTATATATTCCAATACCTTTTAGCTTTAATCTTTACGGCACGAATTATACTGGAATTTACATTAATAACAACGGAAATATCACCTTCAATGGTCCTATGGCAACCTTTTCTGCCTCTGCGTTTCCATCTACCATAAACTCCATTGTTGCGCCATTTTGGGCAGATGTAGATACCCGAAACGGCTTTGGACAAGTCGTTTATAAAATCACACCAACGGCCGTATATATCAATTGGGAAGATGTCGGATACTTCAACATGCATGGAGATAAATTGAATACTTTTCAACTCATCATTACCAATGGTAGCGATCCTGTTATTCAGGGTGGAAATGTCGCGTTTTGCTATCAAGATATGGAGTGGACTACTGGAGATGCCTCTTCTGGAATTAATGGGTTTTATGGGATTCCTGCCACCTGTGGCGCAAATTCAGGTGACGGTACTTCCTACTTCTTGATTTCGTATTTTGACCATGCAGGCGGCAGTTTCGATGGCCCACAAGGTCAACCCGATGGCATAGATTGGCTCGATAATAAAAGTTTTGCCTTTGACGCTTCGAATACTGGAAATATACCACCCATCGCACAAGGCATTGCAAGCTGCGACACTTTTAAAATCTGTTCTATTGGAGATACCGCCATCTTTTCGCTAGACTTCCTTTCTCCAGAGGTTAATCAAACGACTAGTATTACTTACACAACAGGTGGACTAATCACATTGACTCAATTGTCCAATACCAGTGGAAATACAGCCAACATCGTACTTCAAGCTGTGGGCACTAGCGCCAATCTCGGCATTTACAATGTTTTAATTACTGCCACCGACAACAATGTACCTCCAGGCGTAACCGTTGTTCCTTTTGTCATTCAAATTGATACAACCCTGAATGCCTTGGATTCTTCTTTCCTCTTAGCTACAAATATCTGCGGAAGTGTCGATATTGGCGTGGCTTTAGGGCCTTATGACACCTATCTTTGGGATGATTTTTCAACCGACAGTACAGCTACCTTAACCACCTCACAAAATTACGGCGTCACCGTGAGCCTCGATGGATGTTACCGTTACATTTCAAGTAATTTTATCATAGCGCAACCCGTTGCCACTCCACTTCAGGGAAACTTTAGCTATTGTCCGCCAGACACAGCCACCCTGATCGGACTCCAAAACCCAGGAAGTTATTCCTCCATCAATTGGGGGCTCAGCAATCCAGCATTGAACAACCAGCCGAGTGTTTATTTGCCAATTGGCAGCTATACCGTAACCGTTATGGACTCCTTGGGCTTGTGTCAATCGGATACAACTTTCTTGATCGCCGGGGCAAATTCTGCTATTATTTTTAACGATACGCTCATTTGTAACCCAATCTTTCAAGCACCTGCAGCCGTTTCGAATGGAGGAACATGGACCAGCACATCCAATCAAGTGAGTTTCAATAATGCCAATAGTTTAAGTCCCATCATCACCTTTGGAGCTCCTGGTATTTATTCCGTTTCATTTGCAGACAATGCCTGTAATCAAGTCTTAAATACAAACATTACCCTGCCCATGGATCCCTCGGTTCAGGCGGATGTGGCAATTTGTGGCTTAAGCTACAACATTACTGGAACGCAAGCAGCGGCTGGCGGTGGCCAATGGTCTTATGTTTCAACTCCAGGAAATACCATCAACTATAACCCGTCTAACCAAAGCTTGAACCCGTCTATTTCCACCCAGCAGGCAGGTATCTATCAAATGATTTATACCGACGCTATTTGTAACGAAAGTGATACTTTTCAAATCCAATTTCAGCTCATCCCTGCTATAGATATCGACACCTTAGCTTGTAATTACCAATTCCAAGTAACAGGAACGATCAGCGACCAAGGTGGTTTGTGGACTGCCTCCGATACCTGTATTCATTTCGTGAATGCAACGAGCAACAATCCAATGGTTTGGACCCAATATGCGGGGATTTACACCCTAACCTTTACGGATGACGCTTGTAATGTAGCCTTAAGTGCTCAGGTGCATTTTCCACCCTATTTAGAAACCGTTTTGTTTGATACCTCTTCCTGTGTTGGCACGAGTATTAATTTAATTCCATTTACGCTTCCACAAGCACAAAATTCAACTCTGGCGGATTATACTTTACAAAGTAATTATGTTGCTAGCTGGCAAGGCCTTTGGGATAACGGAAGCACCATGCCCAGTTTAAGTGTTACAGATCCAGGAATATACACGTATACCGCAAGTAACGATTGCTATTCATCAACGGACTCGGCCTTGGTCAGTTTCTACCTGTGTGAAATCACCGTTCCCAATATTATATCTCTTTCGAGTACTGCAGGGAATCAATTGTTTTTTGTGAATTCAAGTGGAATTGTTTCATTTCACTGTGCGATTTTAAACCGTTGGGGTAACTTGATTTACGAGTACAACGATGCCAATGGCTCATGGGATGGGATGGATAAATCTGGGAAGATAGTGACGGAGGGTACTTACTTTTACCTTATTGATGCCGTAACTGAAGGAGGCAAAGAAATTCAACTCCACGGTTTTGTGGTACTTGAGTATTAAATACATGTCTTGCCAAGGAAAAGCGAAAGACAGTTTGCCTCATTTATTTAACTGGCTTGCAGTATTTATGATAAACGCGCAATAGCTGAACACCTTTGGAAGTCTGAAATTTAGTGGGGATCGTTAATTTTACGTTGTTTTTCATGTAATATACATCGAAATGTAGGTGGGCTGAGGAAGAATACCCTGTATTACCCGATAAACCAATAAGTTGACCCTTTAGCACAGCATCGCCTTTTTTCACAAAAACTTTCTTATGGCTTAAGTGCCAATATGCAGCGTATGTTCCGTCATCGTGCATTATAATAACATAATTCCCTTTGTTCGAGTATTTTTTAAAAGGACCGCCTTTTGAGTTATTATCTTCAACATTACTCACTATACCTTCTCGTGCCGCCAAAACTGAATTTCCTTTTCTCAGCCTAAAATCAAGTGCATATTGTCCCTTATGTGAATAAGAACCGTTATATCCCTGTAAAACATATACTTTCAATCCAATTTCATAAGGTAAATCATATACATAAGAAGTATCAATAGGATTTGCCACATTTTGGGAAAATGCAGAATTTACTATTAAAACTATTGACCAAATAAAAAGTACGTTTCTAACTTTTAAAAGCATCATGATCTAATCTTAAAATTAATAAAAAGCCACTAAAAAATAAAGGTCAAGCAAAAATGCGCTCCTAGATAATGACCTGCGTTCCCTATGGTATCATCCTTTAAATCGGAGAGGATTAAAGTTTAATGATTCCTTTCGAGATTTTTTGCTCTTTATATATGCATTGCAACCAATAGGTTCCGTGCGCAAACCCAATCGTTTCTAAACTAAATGGCGATGCAGGTTGGCTCAGTTCAATAAGTTTTCTTCCGGTAGCATCAAAAAGCACAAAAGTATATGCCTCATCCAGAGGGATGTTGTGTGTTATTATTGGATTGTTCACTGAAGGATTGGGCATGATATTCACTTGAATTTCTCCTTCTGTAACGTTAATTACCTTGGATGACTCGGCTATACATCCTAAGGAATCGGTCACAAACATTTTTACCGTATAGTTACCCGGTGTAGCATATACATGATTAACTTGTTCTCCTTCACCCGTTAGGGTTTGATCGCCAAAATCCCATACATATTGACTAGTAGGTCCATTTAAACCAGAAAATGAGTAGTTGACATCACCGGAAAGATGTGTTTGCAAGAAGGTAGAATCGGGTATGGACAAAGCCACTTGCATGGGAAATGATGCAAAGCAGCCATATATGTCGTTGAGTTCTAGTGTGTATAAACCGGCAGAGTCGAGCACAATCGCTGGGGTTTCAGGCCCTGGTTTCCAATTGTACGAATAAGCAGGATCGTACGGCGCTTGATATAGTGTATTCAGGCAAACCAGGGTGTCTTCCGGAATAGAAATGGTTGGCAGAACAGCGCCAAAAGGTGCTAAGGTCGAATCCATCCATGCTAAGCGATCCTCCAAAAAGTTTTTCATATTGGTGATTTGATCGGAATAGGTGGAATTACCTAAGGTTTGCCAAACCGAAAAATTTCTAGCCGAGGGCCCTTGCAAAAGCACTCCAGATAAACTATCCACAAAATCTATGAAGTTAGCCGTTTTGAATTCATCCTGACGCAAGGTCAGCCATCGGCAAGCCAATTCGTGGCGATAAATGCTATCCGTATATAACTTCGACCACCAAAACGGAAAGGGCCAATATGGGTGCGTATTTTCCCATACCCAGCCAGAAGTTGGATTACTGGCCATGGCGCGATCATAATCCCAGGGTGGACCAATACACAACTTACCGCCATCGGTATCTTTCTCCTTGTACATGTAGGTGCTGCGCCCATAACTGTCGTAGTTCATGCTGAATTCGTTAACGATGAGAAAATCGATAAACGTACTGACATCAATCCAATTCCGATAACCGAGCGTTCCATTCATAAAACTGGTGGCATTTAAAGCATTCTCGAAGGAATCCACATACGTTTTAATATAATTAGCTTGCACCGTTGGTATGGAATCAGCTTTGGGGTAAACGTATTTAAACTCTACGGGGTTCGAAGTAGTAGCACTATTTATGGGGTCATAAACAGAATTCCAACTTCCAGGATCGCCGTTGATGTTCATTTCTATGATGTAACCACCTGTTAGATCACTTCCTGTTAAATCATTAGCAGACAATTTCGCGATATCTAAGCGATTTTTATCTCGCTTTACTTTCTCGGTTAAGGTATAAACCCCAATGTACGTTCCATCTAAAAAGATTTCGCACAATTTAGTTCTAGGAGCATAACGCCCCATGCGACGAGCAAATTCGTAGGTTACTGTATTAATCAGTAAGGAGTTATCCAAGTACTCTGCTTTAAATAACCAATCGTTTTCTGAAGGAAGTCCCAACAGAGTCGTGTCTATTTTAGATCCATTTACATCAATCAAATCGAAATCATAGTTTTTCTTTGGATAAATCGGACCTGTAAATCCCTGAAGCTCAGTCATTATATCTCCTTCGTAAGCAAAATTGGTTTGATTAACATAATTTAACTGACCTAGACCATTGTCAATAATTTCCATGTGCACCGGCACTTTTACGTCATTATTGATGGGATTACCCAGCGAAGTAAGTTTGATAATTGGTAGCACACTCGAGAGCGGACCATCGTATGAAATCAAAAATGGAATACCACCAGAACAGGGATTATTTCCATTTAAGCCAACTCTAATTATGTAGGTCTCGCCTGCAGTTAAGGTAGCGTCTAAATCCGCTTGTAAACCGCAATTATTATTATCATCGTTGAAGTACAAAGATCCTGCTCCAGTTCCCGCAAAGTCTACGTTGGCACAATCACCGTAGACCCAAAGTTTCGTGTCACAGCTTGTTAGGTTACAGGTACTAATGGAATAGATTCCGGTAGAATCAGGGATAAATGAATAAAAAGTATTCGCCTGCGGGGCGACCATTGAACCCAATGTGGTGGGCAAGGGATTCTCACAAATACTTCCCTGTGGACAATTAAAGGAATGCGAAGCGATAGTTTGAAATGCTCCACCAGTAGCCATTTGGACTCCGTTCCAAAGAATGGTATATGATCCATTTCCGTATCCACAGCAAATACCATCACCATAACTATCGTAAATTTCAAATCGAACACAGGATGATGAATCCAAACAAACGTTAGCAGAATTAGTCGTTCCAGTCGCGACTTGAATATTATTTGCAATCAAGCTCCAGCTTGTTTCTCCAGGATAGGAATCAGGTATAATGTTGATGGCTACTGGCCATTGCCCCGAAGGACATTGAGCCAATGAAATTGCATTAACAAAGCAAATAGCCCATGCAAAGATTAAACATTTCAAAAGTTTCATACGCTAATACCTTGAAACGAAGTTAG
Source organism: Crocinitomicaceae bacterium (assembly GCA_044353285.1). Classification (GTDB taxonomy): domain Bacteria; phylum Bacteroidota; class Bacteroidia; order Flavobacteriales_D; family Crocinitomicaceae; genus UBA952. The sequence goes on from JBILCD010000039.1 coordinate 13,486, forward strand.
TCATAATAAAACCATTTCCACTTAGACGGAAAATTTACTATGCCTATGCTGGTTTTTCGTAATTAAATTTTAATAGGATATATGTATTTTTCTATTTTGAATATACATAGTTGCTACAGGAACTTCTCGGAGTTCTCTCCCTAGTAAGTCATACATTTTATTATCATTAGGAGTTTTACCAGACAATTCAAGTATTTCTGAAGTTATACAATCATTTACATTGGTATTTAATTTAATCCATCTGACTGTTCCATTTATATTAGTAAATTTCATGATATTACCTTCACATTCCCATTCTACAGGTGCACTGTAAGGGCCTCCCGAAAAGACTGTCGTTAATATGTTGTTGTCAAATGTGTAAGTTTCAGTGCCAGGAATTGCATTTGCGTCTCCGGCTTCGTACGTATTGTAAAGAGAATCACAATTTCCACTTGTACAGTAATAGGTATATCTTACCCCTCCTTCAAGAATATGCATGGTGTTTGGGAATTGTTCGAGAACCCATTTACCTTCAGCAGGGTATGTATTTTGAGCTAGTATTGACTGTGCTAGGCACAAAGCAATCGAAAATATTAAAATTTTCATAATGATTATCGTTAGATTTTAATTAATAATAGGTCAATATTAAC
>JBILCD010000191.1:0-4854 GCA_044353285.1 Crocinitomicaceae bacterium
TATTATGCCTTAACAAAAACCGTTGTTTTTGGTTTTCTCATCGTTTCCGTTTCTTCTTTTTATGGCTATTATGTTAAAGGAGGTGCTTTAGATGTTGGTCACTCCTCTACGAAAGCTGTGGTTACTAGTAGCGTAACCATCTTAATTGCCAATTTTATTTTAACTCAAATGATTTTATTATAATGATTGAGGTAAAAAACATAAATAAATCATTCAAAGACCAACAAGTTCTTTTTGATGTTTCAGCAAAATTTGAAAAAGGAAAAGTAAATTTAATTATTGGACAGTCAGGTCAGGGAAAATCTGTTTTAGCAAAATGCATGGTAGGCTTGCATGAAATTGATGGTGGTGAGATATTGTACGATGGCCATGACTTTATCTCAATGGATAGAGAAGATAAATCTGCATTAAGAGAAGAAATTGGTATGCTATTTCAAGGCGCAGCACTTTTTGATTCATTAACCGCTGAAGAAAACGTAATGTTTCCATTGTCCATGTTTACTAATATGACAAAAAAAGAAATGCAAATGCGGGTCGACTTCTGCCTTGAGCGGGTAAATCTGCATGAAAAAAACAAACTGTATCCGTCGGAATGTTCCGGTGGTATGCAAAAAAGAATTGGCATCGCTAGAGCCATTGCAATGAATCCTAAATACCTGTTTTGTGATGAGCCTAATTCAGGCCTAGATCCTATTACATCAATTCGTATCGATGCCTTAATAAAAGACATTACCTATGATCTTAATATAACTACAGTTGTGATTACCCATGATCTGAATAGTGTTATTGAAATTGGTGATAACGTACTTTTTATTTATAAAGGCCAAAATTGGTGGCAGGGGAATCGTGATAGTATTCTTTTATCGGATAATAAGGAAGTAAATCAATTTGTTTTTGCCTCAGAATTCATGAAAGAGATTCAGAAAAATATGGGATTAAAAAAATAGTCTTTGTGCGAAGATTTTGTGTTTTTTAAAAATAGCGTTATCTTTGCACCCCTTGAAGTAACATAAATTTCATTTAAGGGAATCGGAATATTTAACGTAATATAACGATTTAATAAAAGTTAAGCGGATGTGGTGAAATTGGTAGACACGCCAGACTTAGGATCTGGTGCCGAGAGGTATGCGGGTTCGAGTCCCTCCATCCGCACAAGTTTAGGTCTCTGTACACAGCGGAGACCTTTTTTGTTTAATGTAAATACGATTGATAAATGAATATAGTTAAGGAAGATGTAGATGGTTTAACAGCCAATTTAATCGTTCAAATTGCTAAAGAAGATTATGAAGGTAAGGTAAAGAACGCCTTAGAAAAATATCGTAAAACAGCTAAAATACCTGGTTTTAGACCCGGAAATGTCCCTGCTGGCATGATTCAAAAACAATACGGGAAAGCTCTTTTAGTGGAAGAATTAAATAAATTGGCGAACGATGGCGTGTATAATTTTATTTCTAATAATAAAATCGAAATCTTAGGCAATCCAATTCCCAAAGAAAATGTTGACCCTAAAGGAGATTTTAACGCACCAAACGAATTCGAATTCACCTTTGAAATTGGTCTATCTCCAAAGCTTGATTTATCAAACGCTATGAATGATAAATATGACTATACCACAATCCGAGTAGATGATAAATTAATTAATCAACAAATTGAAGACCTGCGACGACGATACGGAAAGTTAATATCAACTGATATCGCAGGAGAGAAAGACATGCTGTTGGGAATATTCCAAGAGTTAAATGCGGATGGTACCCCAAATGAAAGCGGAATTTCCAATTCAACTACTATCTCCCTTGAATTTCTAAAAGATTCCGAAGTACATCAAACATTAATTGGAAAAAAAGTTAATGATACATTTTCGCTAAATCCATCACTCGTATCGAAAGATAATAAAGACAAAGCTAGTTTATTAGGTATTAGCGAGGAACTAGCCAGTGAAACAAACATGGATTTTACCTTTACCATTACCGAAATTAAGAAAATGGTAATGGCTGATCTTGATGAATCATTATTTTCAAAATTATTCCAAGAAGGAGAAGTAAACTCAGAGGAAGGATTGAAAGCGCGTGTCAAAAAAGACATGGAACAAATGTTTTCAAAAGACTCTGATAAATTATTAACTCGATCTGTTTTTGATGCTATTATGGAGAAAACAAAGGTTGATTTTCCAAGTGATTTTTTGAAGCGTTGGATTAGAATGACCAATGAAAAACCCTTAACAGAAGAAGACATTAACGCTGAATTTGATGCTTATTTGAAATCATTAAAATGGCAATTGATTCAAACTAAAATTTTTAAAGACAATAACATTAAATTAGATCAACAAGAAGTTATTGAATATACTAAAAATCTACTCATTGGCAATTATGCCCAATATGGAATGCCACCTCCAGAAGAAAAAGAACTGATGGAAACAGCCCTCCGATTGCTTCAAAATAAAGAGCAGGCCAACAGTATTTACGACCAATTAGCGGAACAAAAACTGACTGATTTTTTCAAATCAATGGTAAGTTTAGTTGCAAAGCCAGTGAGCTACGATGAATTTGTAGCCATTGCAAATAAACAATAGTTAAGGTGCCGTTTCGCATTATTTCCAACCTAGCACATTGATTTTTTTAGATTTGCCGCTGGTCATGAAGTTAAGTTGAACATCCCTTATTATACGATCTATTCCGTTTGATTTTATCGTTCGATTCGGAAAAACAGCAATTATTTCCCTAGCTGGAGAACCAAATTTAGACGTGATTTGAACCATTGCTTTTTTTCGCTTTTCTGACATGGGTAAATTTTCCGGTATCAAAGTATATCCGCCCTCATTATCCACCATTTCCATTAATAATTTCAAGTTTCCTCCTTGATAGTTCCATTGCCCATATCGATGGCTATCCGTTAATTGACAAAATTCAATCATTTGAGTGCGTAAACAATTCCCTTTGGACAGCAACCATGGATTTTGCTGCTGTAGTACATCCATACTCACCTCTTTTTTCTTTAAGCTCGGGCAATAAATGAGAATTTCTTCTGTAAATAAAGGCACAGTTCTATACTTACTAACCGCATGTGGACCAGCAAAAATTGCGATATCAATTTCATTTTTATCCAAGGCTTCCAATAATGCCTTCGTCGTTAATTCTTCAATCGTTAAATTAATCTCCCCCATGCTTTTTTTCCAAACTGAAAACATTTTTGGAATCAAATAGGCGGAAATAGTCGGAATCACACCCAACCTAATCTCCTCTTTATACTCACCTTTAAAGCGACTTTTTAATACTTTTAATCGTTCATTTTCCGTTAATATTTCACGAATAACTCCTACAACCTCCACCCCAAAAGCAGTTAAATTAATCGGATTAACACTCCTGTCGAATAAAACAGTTCCTAATATTTCTTCCGCTTTCTTTATTTGCATAGATAAAGTGGGTTGAGTAACGAAACAACGTTCACTAGCTCGTTGGAAATGCATCTCTTCACTTAAAACAAGGATATATTGCATTTGCTGAATTGATATCATATAGATTAAATTTATGTAAATATAAATTTAATTGATAAAATCTAATATGATAATGTATTAAATTTGTAAAATAGTATTCACTTTAAAAAATAAACATGGCAACATTAGTAGGAAAAACATTCCCAGACATCACTGTTAAGGCAATTGACGAAATGGGCGATTCATTTATGATCAATGTATTGGATCAAGCACTTGAAAACAAAAAGAAAGTTCTTCTTTTTTGGTACCCAAAGGATTTTACGTTTGTTTGTCCAACAGAAATACATGCTTTTCAAGAAATTGCAGGAGAATTAGAAAAACGAAATACCATATTAATTGGTGCTTCTTGCGATACAGCAGAGGTGCATTTTGCTTGGTTAAATACAACGAAAGACAACGGAGGAATTGAAGGCGTTAAATTCCCATTAATTGCAGATTCTACTCGAGTTTTAGCGTATGAGCTAGGTATTTTAGATTATGACATGTTCGACGATGAAGATGAATCAGATGGGGATAATGTTCCTTACCGAGCAACCTATTTAATTGATGAGGAAGGCCAGGTATTTCACGAGTCTGTCAATCATTTTCCAATTGGAAGAAACGTGCATGAATACATCCGAATGATTGATGCTTTTACACATGTTCAAAAGCATGGCGAAGTTTGTCCAGCTAACTGGGAAGAAGGCAAGGAAGCAATGAAAGCATCACGTGATGGAGTTGCTGATTACTTAAAAAACAACTAAGATGTTTCACGAAATTACAGAAGACAACCTGGGTCAATTGCTCGCGGAAAACAACAAGGTAATGGTACAATACGGTGCATCCTGGTGTGGTAACTGTAAAATAGTAAAACCTAAATTTAAGCGCCTGGCTGAGAGCAATGAAGACATCGAATTTTATTATGTAGATGCCGAAAAATTGCCCAATTCAAGGAAATTTGCCAACGTAAGTAACCTGCCTACTTTTGCTGCTTTTGTTAATGGAACACTCGTATCAGAAGCGCAAGGAAATAAAATTGAAACCATTCAAGAAGTACTAGATGCGATTACCACTCATTAAACATATCGTTTCATTCATCGAAGAAAACGATGAGGACTACGTAGTAGAAACAATGGAAACATTGGAGAATCTAATTGATGCGCCAGGCCTAAAGGACGAAGAACTCGATGTTATAGGAGAATTACTTTCTAATTTTTCTGGGGCAATTGAAGTCCATAAGGAAATTAAAAATGGCGTAGCACAAAAAGATGCATTGAACCAATTTATGAAGCGCGTTACAGGCTCGATTAATTAAACGATTAGTAGAAGGTAGATTGTTAAATACGATCTACCTTCTTACTATTGTTATTTTTCAGCGATGTATA
>JBILCD010000040.1:0-14049 GCA_044353285.1 Crocinitomicaceae bacterium
CGAGTTCTGCTTCCACTGTTTCATTCGAAACGATTACTGGATCTGTCGTTTTCGTTTTAGCCGATTCTAGAGCGAGTTCCGCTTCTACTGTTTCTTCCGAAACGATTACTGGATCTATCGTTTTCGTTTTAGCCGATTCTAGTGCGAGTTCTGCTTCCACTGTTTCTTTCGAAACGATTACTGGATCTGTCGTTTTCGTTTTAGCCGATTCTAGTGCGAGTTCCGCTTCCACTGTTTCTTTCGAAACGATGACTGGATCTGGCGTTTTGGTTTTAGCAGCTTCTAGAGCGAGTTCCGCTTCCACTGTTTCTTCCGAAACGATTACTGGATCAGGCGTTTTCGTTTTAGCAGCTTCTAGAGCGAGTTCTGCTTCCACTGTTTCATTCGAAACGATTACTGGATCTGTCGTTTTCGTTTTAGCCGATTCTAGAGCGAGTTCCGCTTCCACTGTTTCTTTCGAAACGATTACAGGATCTGGCGTTTTCGTTTTAGCAGCTTCTAGAGCGAGTTCTGCTTCCACTGTTTCATTCGAAACGATGACTGGATCTGGTGTTTTCGTTTTAGCCTCTTCAAGAGCGAGTTCCGCTTCCACTGTTTCTTTCGAAACGATAACTGGATCTGGCGTTTTGGTTTTAGCCGATTCTAGAGCGAGTTCTGCTTCTACTGTTTCTTTCGAAACGATTACCGGATCTGTCGTTTTCGTTTTAGCCGATTCTAGAGCGAGTTCCGCTTCCATTGTTTCTTCCGAAACGATTACCGGATCTGTCGTTTTCGTTTTAGCCGATTCTAGTGCGAGTTCCGCTTCCACTGTTTCTTTCGAAACAATTACAGGATCTGGCGTTTTCGTTTTAGCCGATTCTAGAGCGAGTTCTGCTTCCAGTGTTTCTTTCGAAACGATAACAGGATCTTCTTTTGTGGGCTGTAAAGTTTTGGATTCAATTTCATTAAGTGCTAATTCCTCAGTGTATTTATTTTGTAGACTTTGCAATACTTGTAATTCCTCCGAATAGTTATTTAACAACAAAAAGTTATTGCTTTTTTGAGCGTCTTCGATTTCCGATTTTAATGCCTTTTCTTTATTAGAAAGTAAAACAAGAAGCGACTTGTATTTTATCGTATCATCTTTCAACAAAATTGCCTCATCAATTTTTTTATTTAAAGCTATTCTTTCCTCGTTATTGCTTTCAATAATCGAGATTGAATTTTCAACTTCGTATTTCTCTTGATAGAGTGCTGAAATATCATCTTCAGAAATCGTTAAAGCTTTAACTTTACTAAGTTCAATTTGCTCTTCAGTAGGCTTATAGTTACTTTGACTTAGATCAATTTTTACCTGAACATTAGCTATTTCACGAATGATTTTTTTTTCATTATTTACTAAACTAGTAATAGAAGTCAACTTATCATTTTCTAAAATCTCAGCCTTTTTTTGCTCCCGAATAATTTGATCTGAAATAACAAGCTGGTCCTTTTTGTTTGCCAGTTCTTTTCGCTCCGTCAATTCTTGGATGATTACATTGATAGAATCTTTCTTTGTTTTCAGATCTTTTCGCTCAAAAAGAAGTCCCTTTGTTATAGCCAACAATTCATTCTCCAGAGAATCAACAGCATCATCATTAATATTTTCAATCACTGTTTTATTCAAGAGCAATGACTTTATTTTATCTTTATTTTGAAGCAAGAAAACATCAATACTATCCTTATTATTCAACATTGAAAGAGCCAATACTTTTTCATTTATTTCAGCAGCATTCTTCGTTATTCCTGATTTTACATTCAAGTTTAGTGCCTTTTCATTTTCGGTAATTACATTATTCATGGCCACCAATTGCTCTTGCAGAACAATTTTATCTTTTTGTTGATTTAATAGAAGATCGAGCAATTCGATTTTCTTATCAAAGGTGAGATTAGCATCCGAAAACTCAGTTTTAATATCCTGAATAGTACTATTCATAGTTATTAAAGCCTTATTATTTTCATTTTGAATTGACATTGCGTTCGTTAAGGCATTAGAAAGTTCCTCCTCTATTAATTCAATCGATAATAATTCATCATTTAACATCGACAATGCTTCTGTCTCATCAGGATTTATAAAACCAAGATCCTTCAGTACCGATGAAGTATTCTCAAGATCATCTTTCGATTTTGGGTCATCTTGAATTAAAGAGGGATTCATCTTTAGGGAGGCAATTGCGCTCAAGACAAGCATTTTATCTTCATCAGAGGCAAGTTGATCATCATTAAAATTATTGATAAATTCCAAAAACTCATCTGAATCTTGAACTGAATACCGAAGTGTTTGAGCCAATTTTCTAGTATTATTGATTTGTGGAACAAGTATAATGTTCTCAAATAATTTTCTAGACCCCTCCACAGTAACCATAAACTTATACTTTCCACCGCCAGGTAAAATAATGGAATAATTACCATTATCATCGGTTGTAAAGGGACCAAATTCTTCCCCAGAATTTACATCAACAACCTTTATTTGGGCTAATTTATTTTTTTCATCGACTAGGTCATGGAAATCTCCTTTAATGAGCTGAATAGTTGATTTCTTTTTACCATTTTCAACTAAGTAAACGTCAATTTTATTTTTTTCACAATTACGATTAGAAGAGAAGTAGGCTGTCTTTTGATTTTCTTCAGGAACAAAGAGAAAATCATCATCAGCTGAGGAGTAAGGGAAATCTAGGTTACTGATTTCTTGAGCGACATTTTCAAGTGGATTAAAAGCGACCTGGAACAAATCGTATCCCCCTATTGAATTATGTCCCTTAGAGGAAAAATATAAAAGCCCTTTTTGAGCATCAAAAAAAGGATAATCTTCATCAAAAGATGTATTCACATCTCCAGAAATCTTAGTTGCAGTAGACCATAAATCCACTCCATTTTTTACAGAAAAGTAAATGTCCTTATTATTATTTGTTCCATAACTCGCAAAAAACTTAAGACTATCTCCTCTTGAAAAATAATACATTGGAAGGAAATTATTTTTCTTATCTATTTTAGACTGCAATTCCTCATTAGTAAAAAACCCACCAGTTCTAGATTGCAGATCATAGTTGAGGTAAAATTTTGAAATTGAAAACCTATTTGCGTTTATAATACGTAAAGCTGTCGGATTTTGCAGGAGTAATTTGCCATTTTTACATTGTTGGATGTCATTTACAACATTCTTACTTCTGAGTTTTTCTGGAGTATTGTCGAGGTATTTTTGATAATAATCAATAGCTGTCGCAAATTTATAATCATAATGATAGAGTTTAGCAACATAATAAAACGTTTCACTAGGGCAAGTATTTTGGCGCATCACAAAATCAAAATAACGTTTTGCATTTTTTCTATTGTCTGAATAGAACAGGCAGATACCATACTTATAATTAAATTCCATTGAAATTGGATTCTGCGCTAAAAGCTGGCGATAATCAACAAGTGCAGAAGGATAATCTTGTTTATCAAAGAGATCGTCAGCTTTTTTTTGCAGTTGTGTAATTGACTGAGAAAACGTCAATCTACCAAGCATCAAAAAGAGCAAAAGACAGGAGTATTTAAAAATACGAGAGGAATTTTTCAATGGTTAAAAACAAAAAAATATATTACGCCCTTCTATTCAAAAGGTTCATTTTACTTTCGGCCCCATTCATAAGTCTCCTAATGTTTTTCCAATGCGCCAAAACGACTAACAATCCCAATAAAGTAGTAAAAATAATCATTAAACTAGATTCTTCTTTTACAATAAAGAAGCTTACAAAAGGATAAGTAATAGAAGTAATTATTGCACCGAGAGAAACATAACGAGAAACAAGAAATACAACTAAAAAAATACATACCGATATACAAGCTGAAAAAGGGTTGAGTCCAATTATTATTCCTAGCGCTGAAGCCACGCCTTTACCACCTCTAAACTGAGCGAAAACGGGAAAAATATGCCCTACAATACATACAAGAGAGGCGGAAATTTGGAAGAGTAAAAGTTCATTCTTTGAATAATCTGCAGCAAAGATTAAAGGCAGAGAAGAGGCAGCAAGCCCCTTTAGAACATCAATAGTTAGAACAATCCAACCGCATTTTCTTCCTAAAATACGAAATGTATTTGTTGCACCGGCGTTTTTACTCCCATGTTCACGGACATCCACTCCATGAGTTGATCTTCCAATCCAAAGTGCTGTTGGAATAGAACCAATAAGATATGCAAGGACAATAATTAATACAACAAGTGTCATTTTGATCTCAAATAATCATTGAATTTAGTTAAAATTAATTTAAGTTGTGTATCATCAGCAATATCAAACCTAAAATTTTTAGATTTTCTTTTATCTGGCTTAATATCATTAATTGAATTCGTAAATGTTTCATCCTTAGAAAACAGTAACATATTCCCATCTTTTTTATCCATTGAATAACTCAATACATAGTCTTTATCATTAGCGGTTGACCATCTAAAGCCAAAACCTTGGTTCGATTTATCAGTATTAGTTTGATGAAAAACCATATTAAAATCAACTTCCTTTAACACGACCTTACCTTCTAAACCAATAATAGCAAGCTTATTTTTAGCTTTAATTTCATCGCCTTCATCGTCAATTTGTGTCCCACTATTTCTAGTATTGAAACCACAAGCATAACCGGTTTCGTTGAATTTAGTTTTAAATTTAAAATATTCTAGATGAATACCAGTAATTAAAAAAGTGCCTTCTAATTGCTCTGGAAGTTTACGCAATTTATCTTCTTCATAATCTTTATAAAAATCATTTTCTTTTTCTGGGTCTAGCCAAAATTTACTAACCTGCTTAAAATTATAACTTTTAGATTTGAGATTTATATCTTTTTGCCCTTCTAATTCCTTAATTGTTTTAGAAAAACCTTCCATGATATTACTTTGGAGAGGAAAAATAAATTTACTCGTAAGGTTTAGCGCAATTTTTTTATTTTCTGGTTGATACGAAATATCACCAAAAGATTCAATTCGTATTTCACCAAAATCAATTCCCAAGTCAATTTTACCGAGGCCCGTCAAGGCGCACGTTTCCGTATAAAAAGTCAAGAGATTTCCTTTATTGTTTGAATTTTCAAGCATTTGTTTTGTTCCAATTTGATACGCTGATGCCTTCGGATTATACTGAACATAACCATCCGCTTGAAAAATAATAGCATCGTTTTTACCTTCAATTTTAGATAAAAATGCTGGATAAACACCAACACTATCCATTCGCTCTGCGTCCTTCCATAAAAATCCAACTGCTAAACGATTTCCTTTATCATTAAGCGGTTTTTCCGAAATGGGGATTTGAATATTTTTAGCAAAAACGGTATCAGTGAATGCCAACCATGACCGATCAAAATTAGTGCATAAGTGATTAATTCGAGTAGATCCATCGCACAATATGCCTTGATTATTAGAAACAATTTTAATTTTTCCGTAGTAATCAAATTCCGTTGACAACTTGAAATTTTCTTTTTGTTCCACAACACCTTCAGCAATAGTTCTGCCACTACTCTTACTGTATCCAATACTTTTCATGGTTAAATTAGTTAACAAACTATCGCGATCATAATAGGGGTAAGTTCCATCGCCGTCAAATTTATTTCTGCTAGAAATCGTAAGATCAACCTTATAAAATTTATGGAATTGCGTAATATAATTTGCGACGACCACCGCATTTTTAAGAGGCTCCATGAAGGCATTTTTCTTAATAACAATTTTCATGCTGTCTGGAAAAATTTTGGCATCCCCTACCCTAACATATTCCACTTTATTACAAAAAATGGTTTGCGATTTCAAGTCGTATTTTGCACTTAAAGATCTAAATCGCAATGAATCCTGCCGATCATCTAATGAAAAGAAATTTGGATCAAGGATATCAGCACCAGCTTCGAAGGCAGTTTCTTTGGAATTATTTTTTTCAAAGTCGACTGATTCGCCATCCATGTACCAGAAAAATTTATCCATGGTACAATAATAAACGTTAGCAGGAAATTTAATTCTTTTTAATCCATAGGAATTAAATTCACCTTTTCTATCTTTCAATGAAACGTGTGCTTTCACGCCATCTGTCTCGATAGCCAAAGGCGATTCTGATTCTGAAACATATTTATTTTTTAGATAAAAACTAGCCGTATCAGAATCAATATCATGGAATGAGAAATCAAAATGTCTCGTACTTATACTTGCATCATTGAATAACATTTGACCCATACCATACATTCCTTTTTTAGTTAAAACCACTGTTCCATTAAGTTGGCATTGATTATCAAACATTTCTAGATTATATTCTTTAAACGAAGTTGCTTTAAGTATTTTCATAGCCGGAATAAAACATATAAAAGCAGTCTCTGAAAAAACGGTTGGGACTTGAATACCTTTTTCAACACCAACATTCGAAAATTTAGCTAAGCCAATAGTAGAATCAGGCAAAAAGGTCAATTTATTGGAAACAGCGCTTGCTGTTAAAAAATTAATCGAACCTGCTCCTTGCAAACCATTATTAGAGAGCAGAATTTTATTTTCATATATAGATTCGTTCCCATAAAAAGGATAACCACCTTCAGGAGCTTTGGTAGAAAAACCAAAAGAATAATCGGCCATAATTTTAATCTCTTCGCGAATTGGCGGAAATATACCTCCAGAAATTAATTGACCTTTAAGAGAGAGTGATCTTTCGTTAAAATCATCTAAACTATCTAATTCGAATGGTTCCAGGGAATAATAAAACCGTTTGGGATCATAGGCACCTTTTAATATTTCATATGAATTGTACAAAATTTTAGATGTGCCCGGAACCAACAATTTAGGGTACGTAGAATTATCATTATTTTTTCCAGACTTTGATGTTGGTTTATCGATTAATATCTCCCCTTTTAATTCACTAAATGAACTACCCATTTCAATTTTGTCTGAGCCATCGCTTTGTTTTAAAGGATTAACACTTAACACACTGTAATCGAGATCTTTCAATACAAATTTAAAATCTTGGTATGAAAAGTAGGCATCTTTAACAAGCGAAGAAAACTTACCGACCGACAATAAGCCTTTAAATTGCAAATCCCTATCTTTTTTCATTATTACATAACCTGAATCTGGTTCTATTGAAGTAGATTGAGCCTTTGAAATCACTATATTATCAATTCCTGAAATAAATAAGTGCTGTTTATTAATGTCAATAAAAGCAAAATACGATTGATTGTTGTATTTTGAATTTAGGTCCTTATAAAAAATTTCAAGATTTTTCAAATAAGGATCTTGGTTTATCTGATCTTTAGAATAGTTAGATAATTCTCTTGGGCGCAAGTCGGAAACGAGCGATAAATTATCATAATCTTTCAATCCGTTTTTAGCATCGATAAAATTGAAAAGTTTATTTGTTAAAACCACCTGGTCATCATCAGCATTATAGATTAAAAAACCTAAACTTGCCAAGTTATACAAACTCGTTTTATTACTCTCAATAGTCGAATTCATAGCGGAGGCCAATTGTCCCTCAGAAATTACAGTGGTATTTTTATTACGTGCATAAGAAGCTATTGCCGCTATAGGATTGTTGTTGCTCATCCCATTAATCTGTTGATACAGCGAGGCATCAAAATAGTCAAAAGACTCTATTTTGATTGATTTTTGTTCTTGCGAAGTACCTTTTTCGAAGCTAAAATAAGGTTGAGAAGAATTTATCTTCCAACAAAAAACCGGAGCATATACAAATACATTAAAATAAAAATCTTGAAATGGAAGCACATTAGCACCAGCTTTTTTGGCAGAAACACTCATTAATTTATTTGTCACATCAAAATAAAACAAGCTGCTCGTATGCACCATAGAATCACCACTTGCATAAAACATTTTAAATCGAACATCTCGAGAAATTATTTGAGCAGGATCCATCATAAAATCTAAAGAAGTGATTTCAAAAAGAGGTTTTTCTTTAAAATTCAAAATAATTTTTGCGGGATTTTCAGCATTCCCACGACCAAGAAACTTATCACCCTCAAGTGCAAATCCGCCGTCATAATCTAAATTTTCCATAAGCGACTTAATTTTAAGTCGTTTTTCAAAAGAGTTAAACTGCGGGGATTTTTCTCCACTAGTCAACTCTAATTCAGTTTTATCTATTAACTTCCCTAGAATCGGGATTTTAAAATATGGAGTTGTTAAAGATACGGTATCTACTTTTAGAATTGATTTAGATAAATCAACTTTATACCTTCGTAATTCTGCGAACGTTTCTTTTTTATCAAATCCTACTTTTTCCCAAGTTACCACACCTGAATTCCCCGTAAACTTTCCCGCATCAACATCCAATACACCTGAAGTAGTATTGACCAAAACACTATCGTAATATTTACCACTTTCCGAGATTAAATAGCACGCAAGATTTCCATTATCACACACTAAGGTTAACGATTTCTCTTTCTTCCAAGTTAATTCTCCTTTAAGAAACACCCATCTAAATCCATCACTTGACTTAATACTATGAAATTCAAATAAATTAGCCGAAAAATTCAAGAATTCTTCAAATTCCTCCTCTTCTTTCTGCTGATATTCAGCAACATATTTAGCCCATTCACTATTGAAATTTCCAGAGAATTTATTGTGGGATTGATACACGGCAGCTTTAACATATAAATAGACCAGCGAATAATTAGAAGAGGATGTAAAAATTGAATTAGACATATCGACCATCTTCGAAAACTGACTTTCCGTAAATGTGCTTGATTCAATGAGCTTAGGTAATTTTTCCTTCGAAAAAGTTAATTGATCATCAGACTGAGTAAAAGCCCGCTGAGACTCCTTGATAAATTTATCCCTTTCTTTTGTAAAATTTTGAGCATTGGAAGAAATAAAACAAGCTAAAAAAAATAGGGTTAAAATACATCTCATACTATTATTGTTTTTTAAGTTTTATAAGCGCCCAATTTTCCTTTTCGCGTATTCCGACTTTTGAAAGGCCTAATTTATTTGCAAATAGTACAAGTTCATCTACATCAGTTATAAAAAACCCACTTAATAGAAGTATTCCATCTGGCTTTAAATTCAGAGCATATGTTTTCATTTGCTCTTTTAACACATTTTTATTAATGTTTGCAAAAATATAATCGAACTGCATTGATGGTATTTTTGAAGAGCCACCTTCTAAGGCAATAATTTTAGTGCATCCATTCCTTAAGGCATTCGATTTGGTGTTTTCCACTGACCATGATTCAATATCAATTGCAATACATTGCTTTGCCCCTAACTGCTCAGCAAGTATGGCTAAGACCCCCGTTCCAGTTCCCATGTCGAGGATAGACTTCCCTTCCAATGATAAGGAAAGTATTTCCTGACACATTAAAAAAGTTGTTTGATGATGCCCCGTTCCAAAAGACATTTTAGGATCTATTTCAATTACGCGGTTTCTCCGAAAAGAGGCATCATGAAAAGGAGCAACAATTGACAAGCTATTTTCTATAAAAACGGGTTCAAAATTTGATTCCCATACTGCATTCCAATTTTGATGTTCAATATTCTTTCGAGACCAAGTAAAAACGAGGTCATTTTTGGTTTTGAAGCCATCTAATATGGATTCAATAGCGACAATATTTTCAGAAGATTCGGGGATGTAGGCTAATACAATTTTTTCTTCCTCCATAAAGCTCTCAAAGCCAATTTCAGAAAGCGCAGCCACTAGGATTTCATTCCAAGGTTCAAAAGGAATTGGGGAAAGACTGTATTGAACATAATCCATTAAAGCGAATTTACTATTTTTTCAAAACTAACAACATTTAAAGATGCTCCGCCAATCAAGCCACCATCGACATTAGGAATAGAGAATATCTCGAAAGCATTCGATTCATTACAACTCCCTCCATAGATTATTCTTATTGAATCAGCCAATGCTGCACCATACCAATCAGATAATGATTTTCTAATAAAACCATGCATTTCCTGAATTTCTTGATTTGAAGGCACTACTCCACTACCTATCGCCCAAATTGGCTCATAGGCAATAATGAAGTTTTGTAAATCCGTTTCATTTACTTCCTTTAAACCTTCTTTTAACTGCTTAAGAACAAAGTCTAAGTGACCTAATGATTTTCTTTCTTCCAATGGCTCACCACAACAAAAAATAACAGTTAATTCACTTGCAATCGCCCGCTTAACTTTTAAGTTAATTAGGTCATTCCCTTCATGAAATTGTTGCCTTCTCTCACTGTGACCGATCAGTAAATAGTGACATGAAATAGATTTTAATTGCGAAGCGGAAATTGAACCAGTGAAAGCTCCATCCACTTCAAAATGAATATCTTGAGCTCCAAGAGGCAGTCCTTTTTGTTGAGAAAATTCAGATAAATATAGTGCACTTGGAAAAATGACGATATCGCAAGAACTTGAAGACATACAAGAAAGTGCCGTGTATAATTCTTTAGCATCCTGATACGCCAAATTCATTTTCCAATTAGCACCAATAAACTTTTTCCGCATAGTTAAAAGTACCGCTAATTTTTCAATTACTTTTCGTTCGCTAAAATATTTTTTAACCCTTGCGCATCGAATTTCTTACTTTCAATTCCATAATAGAATTTTTGAACATTTCCATTCCATAAGTACATAACGCCTGGCACATCACGGCTAATTGCGCCGTCCTTACCCAATCGATTCCAGAATTCAATAATATCCATGACATAACTTGAATATTCTGCTCCAGCAAACTTGAAAAAGTCAGGGATTGTTTCCGCTGCTTCATCCATAAATATTATTTGTATTTCAGGAAAGTTCTTATCCGCTTTTTTTAATCCACTTAGTAACTTTGAAGTAGCTCTGCAATGATCACAATCAGGAGCGAAAAAACAAAGTATTTTGCGCCCTTCATCAATTTTTGGAAAAATAGTTGCGAAACCCGATTTTTTCTTTTTTGGACCTAAATTAACAACAGGCTTAACACTATCCTGAGGATCTTTTTTCAAATTAGTAGTGCTTGTCTCACCCTCATCGATTACGACCTCAGTTACAGCTGTTGTATCTTCAATTATATTGGCAACACGAGGGGAACTCGCCTTGTTTTTTTTCATTCCCATCATAAAAACAAGTAATATTGACGCCAAGAATACATTGATAATCGGCAATAATTGTTTTTTATCTTCTGCTTTATAAATTTTAAACAGAACCGCCAAAAAGGCAACTGAAATAATATTTTTTATTAATGCTTGTATTGGCGTCATAGGAAGCAAACTACCAAAGCATCCACAATTACCGGCATTTCCTTTTGTCGCTATTTGAATCGACAAATGACCTATAAATACTAAGAGCATAGCAATAGTTGCGGGAACAACTAAGCGTTTAAAATAATATGGAAGTAATAATAAAATTCCCAATGCAAATTCAACCCCAATCAAAATCCTAGAAAAATATGCTGCTAAATTTTCAGAAAAACCCATTGGATAGAGTTGTTTAACTTCAAATGTTGTTAGGGCAAAATAAGGAGAAGGGTATAATTTGGCGACTGCTGAGAGTAAGAACAATATAGAAACTCCAATTCTAATTGTCCATGGAAGTGCTTGTCTAAAACTTTTCATAGTGGCTGTTTTTTTTTTATAAAATTAACTCATGAAAAGCGACCTAAAATTTAACTAACATTTATTTAACATTTTGTAAAATTAAAGCGAAAACTGCATAATTCAACATGTCGTAATAGTTTGCATCAATTCCTTCACTAATTGATGTTTTACCGTCATTATCCTCTATTTGTTTAATTCGTAGAATCTTCATTAAAATTAAATCTGTGAGTGAGCTAACGCGCATGTCACGCCATGCTTCGCCGTAATCATGATTTTTCTTTGACATTAATTCAATCGCTGAATTCATATACCGATCATAGAGCAGAGTCGCTTGATTTAAATCCAACTCCAATTCCACCAAATCAGTTTCTTTTAATTGAATTAACGCGATGACACAATAATTAACAATCGCTTTAAATTCGCCCTCAATTGATTCGCCTACTTGATTAACGCCAGTTTCTTGAATCGTTTTTATTCGGTTGGCTTTAATGAATAATTGATCGGTCAGCGAAGTTGGACGCAAAATCCGCCAAGCGGTTCCATAATCTTTTGTTTTCGCTGTGAATATTTCACGACAATTAGTGATTACATTTGTAAATTCAATTATAGTATTACTCATAGAAAAGTTATGGTATTTTTCGGGGCTGAAATTAAGCATTTTCGTTCAAACCGCTATATCCAAGTTAGGAATAAATTATTTGATTTATCTATTCCGAAAATAATGGGTGTATTAAATGCCACTCCTGATTCTTTTTTTGAAGGAAGCAGAATAGAAAAAAACGCAGATCTATCTTCGCGTGTAAGTGCTATGGTGAATGCTGGTATGGATATATTAGACATAGGTGGTTGCTCTACCCGACCAGGTTCAGAAGAGGTCAGCGAAAAAGAAGAATTAGAAAGAGTCTTGCCGCTTATTAAAAAAATTAGAAAAGAATTTCCGGAGGTATTAATTTCTATTGATACTTTTCGTGCATCGGTAGCGGAAGAAGCACTAAAAGTTGGCGCAGATATTATTAATGATGTTCAAGGCGGAAACTATGACCCTCGGATTTGGGAGGTTGCTAAGCAATATAAAGCGCCATATATTTTAACACATTCGCGTGGTAATTCTCAAACGATGCAAGATATGAGCACATATAATTCTATTGTGCTGGACATTTTACAAGAATTATCTGAAAAAATTACTCGAATAAAAAAAGCAGGAGTTGTTGATATCATCATAGATTTAGGATTTGGTTTTGCAAAAACACCTGAACAAAATTTTGAATTGTTAAAGAATTTATCCGTCTTTTCCATGCTAGAATTTCCAATACTATGTGGTTTTTCTAGAAAATCAATGATTTCCAAGCGCTTGGATATTACAGTGGAAGATTCCTTAAATGGCACTAGTATTTTGAATACGTTTGCTGTAACTAAAGGCGCTAGCTTAATCCGTGTTCATGATGTGAAAGAAGCAAAACAAATCGTGTCATTATTGAAAGTTTAATAAAAATTATAATAATTGGATCATTTTTTTTAACTTCGTCACCTTAAACTGCATACCTCTTACTATGAAAGTTTTTCCTTTATTATTCGGATTGTTAATTAGCCTTTCGGCATTTGCACAACCGACAGCGAGTTTCAGTGTTTCAGACAATATAATTTGTGCTGGAGATTGCATCGACATTGATAATACATCATCGAATACTGTCGTTGCTTCTAGTTGGTCATTTGGCGGCGCTATTCCATCTTTTTACAGCGGAGCAAATCCCGGAGAAGTTTGTTATTCAGGCGCTGGAACATTTACCATTACCTTAACAGTTACAGATGCTGCTGGATTAACTAGTTCAGCAAGTCAACAAGTTACTGTAGGAACAGTGCCAAGCATATCGGCCACTATCCTTGATAGCCTTGGCGGATCACCCATACCTGACACCCTAATCGCCATGTTTGGTTCAGCGGTAATTACGACAACTGGATTTGTTCCAGGTGATTCTATTACTTGGTCACCATCAAATTACATCACCTGCGTAAATGTAGATTGCGATACCATTATAGCATCACCATTCTATAACACTTATTACATAATTACCAATACTTCTCCTGAGGGATGTATTGCTACAGATACTGTTTTTGTAGAAGTGCTTTTTAGAGATTCCGTAAAAGTTGTAGTACCGAATGCGTTTTCGCCCAATGGAGATAGTAAAAATGATTTATTAAAGGTTTTGACTAATGTAGACTCGGACAACAATTTCCTCAATGGTTTTATCGAAGGAGGAGCAATTGTAGAAATGAATTTTGAAGTTTATAATCGATTTGGACAATTAGTATTTAGGACAACTGACCCGCATGAAGGATGGGACGGCAATTTCAAAGGAAAACCTTTGAATCCTGCTGTTTTTGTTTATCGATTGGATTATTTACTAATCAATGGCCTTTCAGCTTCACTAAACGGAAACGTAACACTTTACAGATAGTACTATGAAAAAAATCATTACCCTATTAATCGTATTGATGGTTGTAGCGCCCGTGATTGGGCAA
>JBILCD010000192.1:0-4826 GCA_044353285.1 Crocinitomicaceae bacterium
TAAACTAAATGCAACATTGGTAAGAATACAAAGCAAAACCATTGACTTTTTCATGACTTCCAATTTAGGTTGGTGGTTTGATTAAAAATGCGAGTTATCTTAGGGTCTCTTAAAATCAAAATAAGATTCTGCCAGATGGTTGAAATAAAAATCCCATCCTAAGATGGACTTTTCTAGTTAAGAACTTTTTAATATTTGAAAGTTAATGAATTTAGAAATTTCAATATACGTCTGTAAAATATGGGAATCTGAGAATAATTCTTCAGATATTGAAAACCATGTGACTTGTTCATTATTTAAATCGGTATTTACAATCAATCCGCTATTGTATCCATCAACTAAGAAGTAAATCAAGTAAATTCCGTCTTTAATGACAAAGTCTATATCACCATTAATTTCATCACCATTTTTTCGAATAAGAACAAATTTTTTGTTGGTTAAATCAAGATCATAAAAACTATTGACCTTTCTATACTCGTATGTAAGACTATCATTGTTCATGATTTTTAACACACTGGTATCGTATCCGTAAGCGTCCATGACTCCAGACACCTCTATTTTAATAACTTGAGAATTAACAAAATTCACAAAAAATAACGACAGTGATAAAAGGATTTTTTTCATAAGGTCCAATTTAGGTTGGTGGCTTAGATTAAAAATGCGAATCATCTTTAAGTCTCTTAAAATCTAAAATATGATTTTGCCAAAAGGTTACTCCATAACGAAGTAATTTTTCCCAAAGAGTGCTCGAATGGTCTTCGATTCTGGTTTTAAAAAGATCTTTTGATGTATTGCTTATTTCGTTTTTATTGAACGAAACTTAGTCGTGGTAAAAAGGAGTAGCATTATTCTACTTTTAACGTATTGCCTTTAACCAATTTCTGGTCAAAATCAATGTCGATACGACCCAGATTTATTCCGGCCCATCCGGTTTGATTGATTAATACAGGTACACCGTCGAGGTTGCTTTCCAACACTGGCTTTTCTAAAAAGGTGTGACTATGGCCGCCTAAAATTAAATGTATGTTACGGGTCTTTTTCGCCATTAAGCGATCGGAAGGTCTATCATCTTTGTATTCATAACCTAAATGTGACAAACAAATTACGATATCGCATCCCTTTTCAGTTAGGGTAGCTGCTTGTTGATTTGCTGTTTCGATGGGGTCTTTGTAGATCATCTTCCCATAATTTGCATTAGGAACTAAGCTTTCTAAATTCACCCCAATTCCAAATACCCCGATTTTCATCCCTCCTTTGTAAAAAATTGTGTGGGCTTGTGTTTTTCCTTCCATGATGGTATTTGAAAAATCGTAGTTCGAACAGAGGAAAGGGAAATCAGCATGCGTTTGGGCATCAATAAATCCCTCTAATCCGATGTCAAAATCATGGTTACCCATTGTTGCAGCATCGTAGCCCATAGCGGTCATGAGCTTCATTTCCAAATGTCCTTTGAAGGTATTGAAATAGGGAGTTCCTTGGAAAATATCGCCGGCATCAAATAACAAAACGTGTTGTTCTTCACTTCTTATTTTTTTTATGAGGGCATGTCTCTTGGCTACACCTCCCATTCCCGGGTATTTCGGATGGTTGTCGGGAAGCGGGTCTATGTTGGAGTGGGTATCGTTCGTGTGAAGTATGGTGAGCTTTCTACTTTTCGCATTCATACCTTGTCCAAGCCCTTGGTGAACAAATGCTAATCCGGTTAATCCTAGACTTGCATTTCTAATAAATTTTCGTCTCTCCATTAGCGTATGCGTTTATCAATTATTTCCAAGAGGTTTTCTTGGAACGTGGCCTCCTCGATCAATGCGTCTCTCAAAGTAGCACTTTTACTTGAATAGGCGCTTCCTTTTTTAAAAAAGAGCATGTTGTCGCCTCCATTTGCTAAATAGTCTGAGGTGATGACCCAAACATGGCTATGGTTTTCGTTGAGACCATTAACAACTATTTTTCCATTTTCGATGTACGCATTTGATAGCGGTTCCCCACCAGTTTTAAGCAGATAGGCAGCAATTTCTGGTAACAAATCAACCGGTATTTCAACCCAAGTTATGGTATTGTCAAAGGGCATGAGTTTGTATAGATCACCCATGAGGATTTCGCCTTTATTCAAGGTAGCGCGCAGTCCCCCAAAATTTAAGAGGCAAAATGCAGGCTGACTTAGGCGAACGGTTTTCGTTTGATTCACAAACAAGGCATCTGCTACCCAGTTCATCAAATTAGATGAAGGGCGCTCAAGAACAAAGTTGCAGGGCGAATTAGCGACATGTTTGTTCATGACGGTGGACATTGAATCGCGATATGGCCGGATTACTTCTTCCGTTTCACTAACGAAAACAGCCTCTTTTGAAAGAGGAATGAGTGGAGTTTGGTGCAGAACTAAATGAGAAGAGCAGGACATAAGTCCCGCTCCTATACATATTATCCAAAGTATCTTAGTCATCACTCGATGATAAATGATCCTTTGGCAGTACCTAGTTCTGTATTTACTTCAATAATATATTTTCCTGATTTTAAATTTTCGCCATTTAATTCTAATACGGGAACATTAACAAAATCATTTTTAAATACAACTCTTCCCATTAAATCAGAGACCGTGTATT
This sequence comes from Crocinitomicaceae bacterium, assembly GCA_044353285.1. Taxonomy (GTDB): domain Bacteria; phylum Bacteroidota; class Bacteroidia; order Flavobacteriales_D; family Crocinitomicaceae; genus UBA952. Next base: position 2,604 of record JBILCD010000192.1, read on the forward strand.
GAGTAATGTTTAAGCCATTGACCTGCGCGAAAACTTTCCCATTGGAAGGAACCGGAAACACCGAGAAATTACTTTGAAGTTGTTCTTCTAAACCTACATTACAGTTAACATCCAAATAGGTCATGTTTGAAAAACTAACATGACAAGCATAATTAACGGAATCAATGTATGGATTGCGGTTGTCTTGAACGCTGTATATGTATTCTTGACGTGCAATTTCATACGAATCAGGTAGATCGGTAAAATGCCACGTCTTTAGGATGTCTTGGTCTTGGTAATTTGGAATGGCCCAATTTAAACCGTTTTGTCCGTTGTATGCGGTTGCCATGTAAAAGATAGATCTTGCAGCATTTCCTTTTTGAGCAGCTCTTGGTTCATAAACCATTTGAGAAGCATTATATCCTACACTTCCCTCCAAGAAATTAAATAGTACGTTGCCTGTAATTTCATTGAGTGGCAAATTGCTGCGGTAAGAATTAGCATTGGCTAAATTAGTCGGATACAAGTTGTGTTGGTCTGTGTATTCGTCTTGCTCAGGATTGTCGCAAGGAAAAGTTGGCATCCAAGAGTGACAAAAAGTGTGTTCTCTAGAATACCCAGTAGCTGTCCAATCGAAAGGATCGCTAAACACTTTATTTTCTCCTGTATATACACAAGTCACAAAAGATTGTCCAGCGGTCGTGTCGCACACTTCGAATTGATTCATCACGGTTTGTTTGTAGTTAAAATAACTAATGAAATTATGCGGCCCTATCAAGGCAGAAAGTTGTTCAATGAACGTTGGAGAAGCCGATGAGATGCCAGCATAATAGGAGCCGATGTTCAAACCTGTTGTGGTACAGTTACCAATTGCTGCACCGGTTGTTTTATAGTTTTCAAATCCCGGAGTGCCGTTGAAGGCATATACCGCAAAGTGATAGTTTTGGTTGGCCCTTACACCTCGTGGAATAAACGAGGTTCCACCTCCCACATAAGCCACTTTCGCATTTCCGATGATATCTCCCCTAAGGTAGGTGTTGGCATCAGTTGGGGTTCCTGAAACCGGGGCGCCTTTGCTCCAAAGCACCAAATATTTTTCAGTATTGCTACCTGCGGTGTATGCTCCACTTAGGGTATAGGCTTGTAGATTGCTAAAGTTTAAATTCGTTGGATTGGAGCTGGGCTCTGTGGCTAAATTGTCTAATCCTACTGCTAAAAGACTAATGATGTATGGGTTTTCATCGGCATCGTTGTTGGCAATGGTGATGGTTGCAAAGCGCGATCCATTGGCAGTTGGCGTAAAGGTTAAGGAGAAGCTTTGCGCACCCAATCCCAAAATTGAAGCACTATTTAAGGTGGTGGTGAATTCGGACGCATTGGCACCAGTAAGAGTGGTGGAGGTAACGCTGAGTGATTGCGTACCTGTATTTTCAACGGTTAGCGTGTTGTTGCTTGTATTACCGATGATATAAGTACCATTATTCAGAACGGTGGTTCCATTTATTTTGACGTTGATCTCCCGTTGTGGTGCTACGTAGGCTACGATGTCTGAAGTATAGCGAGGTATAATTTGATAGTTTGTGTTGAATTGTCCCAATAAACCAGTAATGGTAACCGGTCCTGTTGGGATTGCTGTTCCGTCTATATTGGTTGAACCATTAACGCGAACATCAAAAGTATTGGTGCCATTGGTGATTTGAACCGTCGAGTTACCTGTGGCAAAAGTTCCTGTTTGAACAAAAGTCACATTTTCAAAACGTATGAGTTGCGCTTCGAGCAATTCATTTGCACTTGTAATGGGAATGATGAGGGGCGTATTTGGACTTACTGGTCCATGATTGGTAAAGCTACTCGTTGGTGACAATTCCAATAAACCGCTGAAATCGAACAAAACACCTGTGGCTGTAATGGAATCACCTACCGCAATGCTGGATAAACTCGTTCCGTAGCATGCTATTCCCGCCGTTTCGTCTTGTATATAGCGAATGGCGCCCAATTCTGAACCATTGGATACAACGCCGCGAACAGTTACCGTGGTACCGATGGATAAATTGCGAATATTGGAAATGGTTTGTGCTTGGCTCATTAAGCTGATGCTGAGCGATAAAAAGAGTAGTTGTTTTTTCATTTTTTTGTTTTTGTTTTAAAATTGAATACCAAGTGAAACATTAAATCGCAAGCCTCCTCCGAACATTACTTGTGCAGATTGTGCATCAAAGTTATCATAACTATCGTTTGCATTGT
>JBILCD010000041.1:0-13979 GCA_044353285.1 Crocinitomicaceae bacterium
TCAACTATTTCTGTTTATAAAATCAGGTCCAATAGAACATATTATTATCAAAACCATAAACGACGGTATAGAAAAGTTGAAATGTAAAATCCCGGAAATACTTAATGGTAATGGCATTGAATATTCTGAATTTTTTGATGATTGTACAGATTGGACTAAAAATTTGTGCGACCGTCCTTGGTCAGTTTGGAATGACATGAGATATTTTAAAACTAAAAGATATTTTTCTGTGTTGCAAAGGTCACATCTTAATTATTGCGGTGCAACTTGGGGCTTATTAGGTTACTCTTCGAAGAATTATAATCTAAATTCTGGTGGAGAAATTATTATAATTGAAAATGAACAGAGTAAACAGATTATTAAAGCGGAAATCAAAAATCATTTTGAAAAGCTAAAAATCACTGATCCTAATTTTGAAAATCAGATGGGCAATATTGAAACAATAGAATATGATGAGATTATGGAAAAAATAATGAAATTTCCAAACTCCAAATTAACATTCTATTTCAATGATGATGATTTACTATCATTAATATATTACTATGAATTTGATAGGTATAACGATCGTACATTAATTATTCCATTACCAAAATTACAAAAGTCATTGAGTTTATAGACACCAAGCTCCATTAATAAAATAATAATGGAATTATCTCGTCAATAAATATCCGTATACAACATTCTTATGTTTACTTACCATAAATTACTATCCATTTGAAAATGCTTTTAAATTTAACTTTTTATCATAACCCAACCGTTATAAAAAAAAAAGATCCCCAACTTTCGTTGAGGATTTAATCGTCCAATCGGAGTAGTTCACCGATAGTTATTTTCTCACGAAACTTCGGGACTCATTCTTCACTTGAGCATTTCAATTTTCCGTATTAATTTACGCTATTTACCGTGAAAATGTGTATATTTGAATGTATTTTCACGGTAAATATAGCATCTAGTAATGATAAACCAGACCACAAAAGATAAAATTGAGGCACTGCACCTTCAATATTTGAACTTGGCAAAGGGAAATGAATCAGTGTTAAAGGAAATAGCCCTTGCCGAAATTCCGGAGTTGGTTTATAACTCAAACGCTATCGAAAATTCAACCCTTTCCTTGGAGGACACAGAAAAAATTCTTGCAGGAGGCAATATAGATCGAAAAGTAAATGTAAGGGAAGTTTATGAAGCCAAAAATTTGGCTAAACTTACTGAATCCTTATTAGAAAAAAGCACATCGTTGCTCCACATCAAACTCATTTTAAGTTTGCATAAAACGTTGCTTACCAACATTGACGATAATATTGCCGGTCGTTTTAGAGTTGGCAAAGAATGGGTGCGTGTTGGCAATCACTTAGGTGCAAATCCACAGTTTGTTCCTACGCTTATGCAAGAACTAGTTGATAGTTACAACCAAAATAATATCAGTTATTTTTTAGATGCTGTGGCACATTTTCACGCAGAGTTTGAAACAATTCACCCATTTGTTGACGGAAATGGAAGATTGGGTAGAGTGCTTATCAATCTGCAATTAATAAAGTTAGGTTTCCCACCAATTATCATTCAAAATAAAAGTAAACATACTGAATACTATCCGCTCTTTACACAGTACCAGTCAACAATGAAATTTGCAGGTTTTACCGAATTATTTGCGCTACTATTGCAAGAATCCTTACACAAAAGAATAAGCATACTTACGGCAAAAAAAATAATTCCACTTGCACTATGGGCATCGCAAAAAGGAGTAAAACCAAACGTTGCAGCCAATAAAGCCAAAAGGCAAACGATTCCTGCCTTCCGTCTGCGAGAAAAATGGATGATTTCAGAAGAATATATATCAAGTAAATAATTATTGAATCGGTAAAAATAGTATGTCAAAAAAAAGCGCCAACCAAAGGCAGGCGCTTGCAGTAGATTGGAGTCGGAGGGGTTTATCTCGACTCAGCAAAAGCTTCGCTCGATATAAACTTCTCACCCAAAAGCTTATAAACAAAAAATCCCTAGCTTTAGTTGAGGATTTTATTGTGGGTAAAAGATATAAATCTACAGGCCTAAAAACGAACCCCCATTGATAAAGAAGGTAAAAGCAAATAGGTATTGAGTGATTCAGGTCGAGTTTTATCAGATGATTTATCTCCAAGATAGAAAGCCATCCTTAGTTGAGGGTTTAAATAAAACATCTTTTTATAAACGTAAAACTCATACCCGATATGCGGTGTAGCAAAAAAGGTAGAAATAGTCATGTTTGAATATCCTGAGCGCTGCAAATCAAGACTTTCCCAACCAAGAATTATTCCCACATATGGATTAGATTCAATATTTTTCCCAAGTTTAATCCGATAACGGAGGTTGATCGAGAATTCATCAGCGACTCTCATAGACGACGAATCTGTGAAATTATTAATCATATTATTCGCCAATATACTTGGTACATCTGATGCGAACAAATAAATGCCAATCCCAAAATTATTGTTCTTAGTCAAGTTATACATGACATTAAGGGATAGTCCTTTATTAAAAATAAGGAAAGGCTCCGTTTCAATTTTCAATCTATTATCATCAACATTAACCTGACCAAAGGCAGATGAAATAAAGAGGATATTACTAATTAAAATTGACTTAATTAATAGGCTAAAATTTGTTTTCATAAGAGATCAGTATTATATTGTAAATATGGTTTGTTTAGCATGATAAAGAGCTCATTGTTTAACTTTTACCAACTGATTTCAAGCTACTCAGTAGAGCTAAATTAATTATAAAATCATAACATCTTAATAATTAACAAATTAAAAGTGAAAGAACAATTCATATGGTATTAAAGTATCATATAGAATCAGTGTCATGGCTTGTTTATAGACGTATTTGCGTAAATCGCAGAAAGACAATTTTCATTTGTGATTTTTAATTAGTAAGTTCATTATTCGATTACTACTTTTGATTTAAAGAATTAAGCCGTTGTCAGACAATAAAATAATGAGCCAAAGAATAATTGCTTTCGATTTAATGCGAGCAATTATGCTTTTTCTATTGGTAGCGTTTCATGCTGGAATCTCATTTATGAATAGTGAGTTGAATCCTACTTTGTGGTTTTTTAAAGACAGTTCAACACATATTTTTTTTGATGGTTTAATAGGCTTCATACACACCTTTAGACACCCAGCTTTTTTTGTTATTTCAGGATACGTAACGCACCAAATGTTTCAAAAGTATTCCTGGAAAGAAGTCTTGAGTAAACGATTTAAGAGGTTGTTTATTCCAATGCTCATTACCATTGTTTTAATGGGTCCGCTTGTGTATATATTATTTGCACAATTGAAGGGAAATGTTGAAGCGTTTAGTCTTGAAGTGATCTACCCATCAAGCGAAGGACATCCCTATAGAGTGTCTACAATTTACGTTTGGTTTTTATATTATCTATTATTGTTTAGTGCAGTTCATCTCGTTCTAGAACGTTTTGCAATAGTTGCTTTTTTCAAACGCTTTAAAATAGGTGTTAATTGGTTTTTAAAAACGATATTAATCCTCACGGTATTGGTTATGGGATGTCTTATGGCATGGCAAGAAAATTCCTTATTTGGTGATTATCACTTAAATCCAGCTTGGCCTTCAGTTGTAGGCTATTTAGTGTTTTATATTTTCGGAATATTTTTAGCGAATAGGGAGGATGCTTTGGACAAGATTAGACAGTTCGGATGGCTATTTGTAATTCTCGGTTCGGTATCTTTTGTTGTATTCTCCGCTCAAGGATTGCTTGTTCTGAAGGAAGAAGTTAACGCGATGCGATTTAATTATATACTTATGATTAGTTCTAGTTTAGCAACTGTATTCTACTCTTTTGGATTTCTTGGCTTGGCCTTGAAGTATTATACCAAACAGAACATAATAGTTTCGTATATTGGTAAGTCATCCTACTTTTTATACCTAATCCACTTTCCTATCTTACTATATTTTTTAAAAATAAGTGTCGGATTCGAGTGGAATGTCTTTATTAAGTTTTTCTTTGTATTAATTACCACTTTTATTGGGTCACTGATCTTAAATAGTATCTGGATTAAGGCTTGGAGAAATAACCCGCCGATTTGAATGTAAAAAATAAGATTCTTTATCTATTTTAAATGAAGATAAAAGATCGCTATTTAACATTCAATTCGTAAATTAATAAATTATATATGAGATTTTTCTTAATTGATAGAATTAGAGAGATGGTTCCTGGAGACAGAGCCATAGGCGTTAAATGTTGGAGCATGGATAACGAGATTTTTCAAGATCATTTCCCTGGGCTTCCAACAACACCTGGAGTTTTACTCACAGAGTCAATGGCGCAATTATCTGGCGTCTTGATTAAAAAAAGTTACTATAAAGAATACGGTACAGCCACAAAAGTATACCCGGTGCTGAGCATTATTCAAAAAGCTAAATTTAGATCGTTTGTTCGACCGGGAGACCAATGTGTAATTAAGGCTCAACTTATTTCAATTGATCGCGGAAGAGGCAATACGAAAGTCGAAACGTTTGTTGAGGGTGAACTTGTTTGTGAAGCAACACTTTCATTTATGATTGGGATGGAAATGGATATGAAGAATAATCCTCAGATTGATAAAATTGATACTTACTTTGACAGTATTTCACCAAAAATTGGAGGCTAATGGACATGGTTATCAAGGCAACTAAATTTAACGCACCTGCCATTTTTTTGAAGAGAGAAATGTCTCAGATTAGGAAGCAGTTCTATACCGCTGGAGATATAATAATTAATCCTGATGAGGGAAATTACCTGAATAGAAGTGATCAGAAAATAATGCGTCAAGACGTAATGGGATCTATATTAATCATCAACGAAATGTTAAGAGAGAATCCGCCAAAAGAGCTTGAAAACATTCCTTTATATGTTTCGAATGGCGCTTTTGTTGAAAATACCGAAAAGCATCTAAATCGAATTGTTAATGTGTATAAATCTATTGAGAAAGGATCAAGTCAAGAGGAAATTACACGCAGTATATATAGGGCAAGTCCACCATTAATTGCATTGGAAACATTGACTAACTCGACCATGAGTTTCATTGCTCAATATACAGGTATAAAAGGGAATAATGCAACATTTGGAAATACTTCAATGTCATCTATTCATGCACTTCAAGAGGCAAGTATTGCCTTACAAACCGCTCCTTTGGTAATTGTAAATAGCTCCAATTGTGGTGGTGATTATTCGTATTTAACCAATTCTTCCGTATTGGGACATGAAGAAAAGTGGAAAGATAGTACTGGTGTCGCTTGCTTATTATTAGGAAGCCAGCAAAATGACAATAGAACGTCATTAGCACGAATAACTTTAGTGAAAAATGGTTTCAATGTTCCAAATATAGAATCGAAAGGCATTGAAAGAACATGGTCTGAACTAATCCCTGATTTCAATGCCAATGCACTAATTTGCTCGGGAGCGTATTCTGAAAATGAGAATCAACTTGATATAGATTATTGCAAAAAACTGAATGCTAATGTTTACTCGCATTTCGATGCTTATGGAAATATGGGCCCGTCAAATATCTTTTTTGGAATCATTAAGGCAATTGAATTTATTCAAGAAGGATCTGCTATTATTGATATAGTTGATAGAGATGTTTTCGGAAGAGAATCAATAATTCGAGTTGAAAAATGTTAAAGAAAGTTTTCATATTAGACTATGAAATGATTAGTCCTATTGCTGTTGGTGTGGAGCATCTTGCCGAGAGTATTGGGTCGAACTATAGCGCAGAAAAGCAAATTGAGAGAATCGCTACTGAGGGCTGTGTTTTTAGAAAAGCAGCGGAAGTAACAGAAGACCTCACGAAATATTATGAAAATGAATCAAAGGGTTTAAAGAAAGCTTTTTCCGGAGATAGAAAGCTTGAATTAATGGCTGCTTGTTATGGAAAAGCAGCAAGCCGGCTTGAAAAATTGATAGGAATGTTGAATCCTTCGAAAACAGGCGTTATTGTTGGAGTTGGGGCAGATGTTACTCCTTTTGAGTTGTTTGAAGATGATTTAAGAGAGTATATAAATCAAGGTTACAATCCTCTTTTCGAGTTGTATTCAGAAATCAATGACAATGGAATGCGTGTAAATGTTATTAGTAATCCTTATGATATTTACGCATTATATTTAGCAAATAAATTTAAGGCAGGGGCATTTCAAAAATCGGTTTTAACCGCTTGTGTTTCATCAACTCAAGCTATCGCTTTGGGATATGATGCCATTGCTAAAGGAGACGCTGAGCTTGTCATCGTTGGCGGGACGGATTCGCTCATTAATTTGCTAGCGATTATCTCTTTTGGAAAACTTGGTGTAATTCCAGAATCAAAGAATGAAATTAGTTGCAAGCCATTTGATGTAAATCGAAATGGTGCTTTAGCTGGGGAGTGCGCTGGTTTCGCATTACTAGCTTCTGAAGATTTTGTTGCGAAAAATAACATATCGCCAATTGCAGAATTATTGGGTTACGGAAATACCTTAGACGCGTATAAAATTACGGCGCCTGATCCAAATGGGTACTCGATGACAAAGGCGATAAAAGACGCTATGGATAACGCGAATCTGACAGCTGATATGCTCGATTATATTAATGCGCATGGAACAGGAACTAAGCACAATGATCAATTAGAATTATCTTGCTACGAAAGTGCTTTGGGTGACTTCGCAAAAACAATTCCTATATCGTCAACTAAAGATAGGCACGGTCACGCCATTGCGGCAGCCGGAATTCAGGAGCTTTGCGTTGTCTTGGAATCAATGAAGCATAATTTAATTCCTGGAAATAGGAATTTAGTAAACTCTTGTGATCCAAGCTTTAATTTGCTCACGAAGAATACAACTAAGAAAATTGAATATGCGCTTACGAGCAATTTTGCTTTTGGCGGAATTAATACGGTATTGGCTGTTAAAAATTTACGTAAATGAACCTAGATTTAAAAGATAAAGTAGTATTGATTACCGGAGGCACTGGCGGCATTGGTGGTCAAGTTGTTGCTGATTACCTTGCTGAAGGAGCAATTGTGGCTTGTCTTATTCGGAATGAAAAAAAAATGGAGACACTCCATGTTGAATTAAATAAAGCAACTATTTCTACTGATAATCTTCATTCTTTCGAGTGCGATTTACTTGATTTTGACGATGTGAAAAGAGCCACCCTTGAGGTGGTTAATAAACTCAAGAATATTCATATATTAATCAATTGTGCTGGGTTCGCAGATGAATTTCCTTTTGCTATGCTGGATCGCGAAAAAATTGACATGATGATAGACCTTAACTTAAAAAGTCCAATCTATTTGTCTCATGCTGTTCTTAAAACAATGTATAAACAAAAAGAAGGGTGCATTATAAACGTCTCCTCTGTTTCTTCCATTAAAAAGGGTAGGGGGATTACAGTTTATGCTGCAGCTAAAGCAGGACTTGAAACATTTACCAGAACATTAGCCATTGAAGTGGGGAGAAAGAATATCCGTGTAAACTGTATTCGTCCCGGTGTTATTTCAACCTTAATGAGCGGTCCCCTTTTGGATAGGTCTAGAAAACTTATTGAAGGAAATACCGCATTATGCAGACCAGGAGAACCTAGGGAGATTTCTGCTGCAATATTATTTATGTCATCAAACAAAACGGCATCTTATATGACTGGTGAAACCATCACTATTGATGGAGGAATGTATTAAAATATAATTATGGAAATGAACGAGATTTTTGAAAATGTATGTGTTATAATCGAGAATTCAACCGGAAAACCGAAAGATTCGATAAAAATGGAAGATACGCTCTTCGAAGAGTTGGGAGTGGATTCAATTGATTTGGTCGATATTTTATTCGAATTGGAAACGCTTTATAATGTCGAATTGAAAGTGAGTGATATCGAGCAGAGAATTAGAGAAGAGCTTGGAGATGTGCCATATGAAATTGATGGAATTATTACCTCAGAAGGGCTTGAAGCAATTCGAAAGCACATGACTGAAGTTGATCCAACATCAATTAAGGAAGGGCTTACCGTTCATCGCTTAATCCAGCTTTTTTCCGTGCATTCCTTATGTAAAATTGTTCAGTATCGAATTACAAATCTTGAATAGACTATGAGATTTTATCGAATTCTTCACGACGAATTACTGCATTCCTTTGGGGATAAAATTGGCGATGTGCCAGTTTGTGGTAAACGACTTATTGATTGTCAAAATGAAAGTGTTCTTGCCCTTGGTGGCGAAATCATTGATGTGAACAGCGCTGAAAAAATTAACGAGACAGTTGCTCATTTTGTATTCCATGAGCATGTATTTTTCACTTCTGAATTTTTAAAGGAATGTTTGGCTCTTGGATCATCAAAGCAGAAGAATCTTCAATTCTGTCTGAATCGAAATACTTTCAATGAACGTTTTGTGCTTCCTTGCAAACAAGACACGGAAGAATATCATGTCTTAGAACTTTATTATTATCAAGGAGAAGGTCAGGCAGAATTTATTCCAATTGAACAGGAATTATTTGAACATGTTACAGTGATGCCATCTCAAATTATCCGAGACAAACTGTTTCACATGGATCAATGTGACGTTTTTGCGTGTAATGTTATATCACCTTTTCATCTCTTGTTTATTAATTTGGCGATGAATTTGAAACGTACCATTCCTTTGCAAAAGAAAGTCCCTAAATTCTTAAGGAAACGCTTCGGTCAGGCAGGAGGCAGTTGGTTTTACCGAGGATTGAAACGGATGAATAAAATTGGAAAGAATTGTAAAATTCATCCCACCGCTTTGATTGAAGGATCTGTTATTGGTAATAATGTTACCATTGGAGCAAATTCAATTGTTCGTTTATCCACAGTAGGAAACCTTTGCTCTATATCTGATAATGTAACAGTAATCAACTCCATTTTAGGAGATAAAACATACATCGCTAATAGTAATTATATTAATAGTTGCTTGACCTTTGACGAGGTATTCCTTATTCATGGACCCTATCAAATTTCAGTGTTTGGAGAAAATTCTGCTTGTTTTGCAGTAATCAATTGTGATATCAGACTTGATCAAAAAAACATAAAAATACCGACATCTCAAGGTGTATTAGATTCCAATCAGGAATTTTTAGGTGTCGCATATGGTCATCGCTCTAAAACAGGTGGCGGAAATATTATTGCTGCCGGTAGAATTGTACCAAATGATTTACACATTACTCCTCCTGATAACATAATACTAGGCTTCAAGGATTTATGAGGATATCAATCGTTGGAGCATACGGGTACACGGGGCGTCTAATTTGCGCTGAACTAGAAAATGCAGGGATTCCTTTTTCAATTTTTGGGAGAAATGAGAAAAAATTAGAGGAGCTCAAAGAGAAACTAAAGTCTGTTCCATTAGCAGTGGCCTTAGACATGCGAAAAGAGGAAGATGTTCAACTAGTCATTGACAAATCGGATCTAATTGTCAATTGTGCCGGCCCTTTCACTGAAGAAGCACAGCTATTAACAAGAAGTGCTGCTAAAAATGGCAAAAAATACCTTGATATAACAGGAGAATTAGGTTTTGTTAGAAATTCATATGTAAACAATCATGCAGAATCCCTAAAAAATAAGGCTTGTCTGATCCACGGTTGTGCCTTTGAGTCACTTGTTGCTGATTTAATAATTCATTTACTTGTTAAGGGTCAATCGAAAATTAAATCCATTCGGAGTTTTTATTGGTTCAATCAAAAGAAATTGTCTCCAGGAACGCGAATTACAATGAAGCTTTCAAAATTCAGAGCACTTGAAAAAATCTCGGATGGAGCTTGGTCAATTGGCAACATTTTCAGCGATCAATTAAAGGTTCATTGGTCTAATTCTTTGGATACTCAATTCAAAGCAGTGCCGTATCCACTTCCGGAAATAGCGTATGCTTATTGGAATTATGAACCAAAAAAAGTAGAAAGTTTTATTCTTCTTTCAGAAGATGAAGCAATGTTTGTAGGGGGATCCAAGCAAAGTGATGAACCAGCAATTGACGCACTAGAAAAGTTAAGGGAGTTTAAACCATCGGGGCCTACAAACGAAGAATTGAACGCTCAAAGAAGCATTGTAGCGATTGAAATCATTGAAGAAAACGGAACTGTATCCTCTGCAGTAGTAAACGCAAGGAACATGTACCAAACTACAGCCTTAGCAATTCGACTATGCGTTGAGGAATTAATCCAAAATCCAGCTAAATTTTCAGGTGTGATTAGTCCCGCTAAAATTTTCGATGGGAAAGAAGAACAAACATTGAAAGCGCTAAATGTCGAATATGAAATTGAAAATAAATTGATCATTTATGATGTATAGGTTACTACTTCACATATTTCCCGTGATTCAACTCGTTTCCTTTATTTCAGGACTTCTGTTGTTGGATTCACATGTTTACTATGCAATCACATTGTTCTTTTTATCGGCCTTATTTCTTAATTTTTCTTTACACATTACGATCCATCATTTTGTGCATTTTAGGTTTAAATCAAAGGTCGTAAACATCTGTCTTGAATGCATTTATTCCATTTTTTTGGCGCTTCCTTTTAGTTTTTATAGAATGCAACATTTTAATCACCACCGTTATGATAATCGTATCGGAGATATGACCTCCACATGGAAAAATAAGAATGGAACCTTTGTGGCTAGATCATTTTTCAACTATTCCTTCTTTTGGTTTTTAAAGGGTTCAACGAAAATCGCTATTGAAAGAGCATTGAAAGATGGGGATTTAAACATTAACGAGTATCGAAAAATCCAATTTCAGTTTCTAATTATCCTGGGGATGTATTTTTTTCTGACTCTCCTTAATCCATGGTTTGGTCTTGCATATGCATCCATGTTCTATATAGGTTGGAGTTTAATTGCCATGACGAATTATGGTCAGCATCTTCCACTAGAATATGATTCAACTGCGGCTTATTCGTATCACAATTCAACGTACAATTTCCTATTTTTTAAAAATGGACTTCATCTGGAGCATCATCTTGAACCACACCTGAACTATCCTGAACTAAGATCTAAGAATCAATCGAATATAAAGTGGCCTCATCTGATTATGGCCTTTATTAGAAAAAAATGAAAGCTATCATCGACATATTGGTTCGTAAAAAACAACTCTTTTTCATCATTGGAATGTTGAGCGTTATTGGAACCTTGTGCGTATTGCCATTTCCAAAATTGACAGGCAATTTGGACGGTTTCTCGCTTGAGGACAATAATACATTTAAAAAAGCGAAAGAACTGGATATGCTTTTTGGTGGTAAGGAAAAAGTTTATTTAGTAGTTACCCCAAATTCCGACAGCCTAGAAGTAGTTCTCAATTCAATCGATTCGATTTCGCTGAATTTAAAAAACAAGTTTGGCGATGCCGAAATCTCTTCACCAAAATCATTTTATAGTAAAATGATCAGGCACTGGAAAACAAAAGACAATAAATTCTCATCATTTCTAAAGGAGGCTAGTGAGGTGCCATTGCTGCAACAATTAATTGCTCGTGATAAATCCTCGTTTTTGATCATTTTGTCCCTTGACCATCATGATGAATCAACAGCAAATGAAATCAATGAAGTGATCAACAAGAAATACCAAGGAATCAATACCATTGGGGCAATGAGTACTGTTCATTTGGAAGCAGACATTAAAAAACATGTCGAAAAAGATGTGGTGCTTATTTCAGTGCTAATTCTGGTGTTTTTCCTTGGATTTATTATGCTGATTTTTAGGGATTTTTTGGCGGTGGTGTTCACCTTTGTCAATATAGTAATTTCGCTATGCGCTGCCTTCGTTTTGTTTTATATCCTCGGATATAAAATCAATATTATTTCCATTTTGGTTATCCCTATCACATTGATATTGTCTATGTCCGACTCCCTGCACTTGTTGGTAGGGTATATTAAAAATAAAAAAATTGTAAATAAAGAACAACGGCTGAGCAAGGTTATCGATCAATATATTATCCCTTCGTTTTTCTCATCTGCTACAACTGCAGCGGCTTTCTTTTCATTCTATCTGTTCAATGACTCTCAATATATCAGGGAATTTGGTTTAATTACCTCAGTTGCCTTGATGATTGAGTTTTTCTTAACATTTGCAATCGCACCATTTCTTTTGTGCAAATTCAATTTTCAACGCTTATACGAAAAGCAACTCAATCAAATTTCTGTCTTCTTCTTTAGAACGAAGAATATTTTTTCACTTGGCTTTCTCTTATTGATATTAATTTCAATACCCTTAATTAATAAATTAACATTTCATACCGATTCAGGAGTATTTTTTCCGCGAAATTCGGAAATTCAAAAAGTACACGATTCGCTTATTAAAAATTATCATTCTTTCATAGACTTAACCGTCTATGTTAGTCTTAAGAAGGATGGGAATAATCAATCAGGAAATGATTCTCTATTTGACATTACCAAGAAACTGACACAGCGATTTGAAAAACTTGATAAAGTTGTGAACGTTAATTCTGCCACAGAACAATTCATGTTCAAATCGAAAGTTGGCACACTTGTAAATTTGTTTGCGCATTTGAATGATCGAAATCCCTATTATAATGCAGATAAAAATTTGTACAAAATTCAAGTTCAATTTAAAGAGGCGCAAAATATTATTGATCTTAAAAATCATGGATTGAAACAACTATTGGCAGATTTACCAAATGATATTGAAGTATCCTATTCAAGTAATATTCTTTTAATGGATGCGGTGAACGCTAGCGTAGCCTCGTCCTTGATTAAGTCTTTATCATCCTCAGCATTTGTCATCTTTTTAATGATGCTGCTATTGTCTAGGTCGCTTAAAACTGCTTTCTATTCTCTCCTTCCGAATATTGCACCTATTGCGTTTATTGTAGTAATGTATTTTGTTTTCGGAATGCATATTAATATTCTGACAGCGATCACTGCTGTAATTTGCCTTGGTCTTTTAGACGATGATACGGTTCACATCATTTACCGAAAACTATACCTGAAAGAGCCAATGGGGGAATTATCATTTAGTATTTTGTCATCAGCAGTTTTATTGAATATCGGTTTTCTATTGTTTATGTTCAGCAGTTTTGAACCCATCAGAGTGTTGGGGTGGGTGAGTGCAATCATTTTTACTGTCGGAGTTGTTTGTGAAATGACATTAATGCAATGGGTGATTGAACGTGTTAAAAATAAGAAGGATGTTTGAAGCGAAAATAAATATGAATTGTAATGAAGCAATAGCATGGGGAGCAATGGCTTCCGGTGTTGATTTAGTTGCACATTACCCAGGTTCCCCTGTGAATTTGGTTGAATTGAATGTCAAAAAATTGAATGATCGATTCCATGGAAATGTTCAATTCAATAATTCATTAAATGAACACGTTGCTGCTTTAGCGGCTGCTGGAGCAAGTTTTTGTGGTGCTCGTTCGATGGTAATTATGAAACACGTAGGTTTAAACATTGCCGCTGATCCATTTAATTATATCGGATATACAGGTGTTAAAGGCGGAATGGTCATTATTGTAGGTACTGATCCTGGTGCGAATTCGAGTACGGGCGAAGAAGATGTACATTGGTTTGTTCCTCAGTTCAATTTTCCATTGATTGAACCAACATCAGTTCAGGAGTGCTACGATTTCACAAAGGAAGCTTATGAAATCTCCGAGCGCTACGAAATTCCTGTGATGCTATTTATTCCAGGTCGACTAGCCTATAATTATTCAAGCGTTGAAGTGAGTTTGGAGAAGCAAGAATCCAAGCCTAAATTTTATTTTGAAAAGGACAAAGAACGTTACATCAATGTTGGACAGCAGGCCGTTAAGAATCACAAACTACTGCTAGAAAAAGTGGAGTTGATCGCTAAAACAGAATCAATTTTTAAGTCACATTTTAATGCGGAAGCAAAACACGGCATTCTTGTCAGAGGATTGTCTTATTCTATGACTAGGGAACTTATCGAAAGACATGAACTTCAAAATCAAGTTCATTTACTGAATGTCGATTTAGTATTTCCGTTGAATGAAAAT
>JBILCD010000193.1:0-4815 GCA_044353285.1 Crocinitomicaceae bacterium
TAGTAAGTTAGATACTATTAATCCCGTCAAATATGCCCATTCAAGAAACTATGTTAATGGCCAAGTTAATTATTTATCTCCCTACATTTCGCGTGGCGTAATAAGTACAAAGCAAGTACTAGCTAGTCTACTGAGCAAAGGCCATTCATTTGATGAATTGGAATCTTTAATGCAGCAACTTTGCTGGAGGGATTATTTTCAACGCATTGCGCAAGTAAAAGACATCAATCAAGAAATTAAACAAAGTCAAGAAAATGTTGAACATCAAGCTATTCCGTTGTCGATTATGGAGGCAAAAACTGGAATTCAAGCCATTGATCAATCCATTGAATCCTTATTTGAAACAGGATATATGCATAACCATAGCCGTTTGTATTTAGCAACATTAACCTGCAATATTGGAAAATCGTATTGGCTTCATCCTGCAAAATGGATGTATTATCATTTGTTAGATGGAGATTGGGCGAGCAATGCGTGCAGTTGGCAATGGGTTGCCGGAGCGAACAGCAGTAAAAAGTATTTTGCCAATCAAGAAAATATAAATAAATATACCGCTTCAGAGCAGCAAAATACGTATTTGGATACAAGCTATGATGTTCTTTCAGAAATGGAAATACCTGGTTCATTAACAGCTACCCAAAAATTTAATTTTGAATTAACGCTTCCCGAAACTTCCCACATCCAATTTATTCCTGATCAACCAACATTTATTTATAACTACTACAATCTAGACCCATTGTGGCATAAAGATGAACCCGGAAATAGAATTTTATTGATAGAACCTGAGTTTTTTCAAAATTATCCAGTCAGCAAGAAATGCATGGACTTTATGTTAGACTTGAGTAAAAATATACCGGGCATTCAAATTTATGTGGGTTCATTTCAATCATTCTCAACTGAGTATAAAGAAACAAGCATCTATTACAAAGAACATCCGCTTAACATTGGATATTTTGGAGTACAAGAAGAAAGAGATTGGATTACAGCTGACGTCGTAGGGTATTATCCCTCGTTTTTTGCCTATTGGAAAAAAGTAAGGAAACATCTAAAATTCGCATAATATGATTTTAACCAAAGACGATATTGCTCAATTTGAGCAACGCTACCGAACAGCTTTTGTAAATTCCTTGGCGGGTTTTAGACAAGCCGTATTAGTTGGTACAAAATCACAAGATAACAATCCAAACCTAGCAATTTTTAATTCACTTATTCACCTTGGTGCAAATCCTGCCTTGCTGGGCTTAATAAATCGACCTGATAGTGTTCAAAGAGATACCTTACAAAATATCATTGAAACAAAAGAATACACCCTAAACTACGTGCGTTCCAAAGATTATGAAAAAGCCCATCAAACGTCGGCGCGTTACGACAAAGGGATTTCTGAATTTGAAAAGGTTGGGTTTGAAGAACTATATCAACCATTCTGTTTAGCGCCATTTGTGAAAGATGCCGTGGTATCCATTGCGATGAAATTGGAAGAAATTATTCCGATTCAAATAAATGGAACTGTATTGATTGTTGGGAGTATTAAACAGGTCGTAATTGCTTCAGAGTTGATTGAGGCAGATGGTTTTGTTGCTTTATCAAATGACGATGTGTTAATCAGTCAAGGACTTGATGCCTATTTTGTTTCAAGGCCAATTGGACGACTTCCCTATGCAAAACCCTAAAGCATAATGGCAATTCACGAAGCACTCATTGAGAAAAAGGAAATTGTCATTTTATGGCTGAAACGGGATTTGCGTTTCACAGACCACGAACCCATGTTCGCCGCCCAAAAACAACACTTGCCAGTTTTACTTATCTATTGCTTTGAGCCATCAATAATGCAACATGACGACAGCGAGATTCGGCATTGGAGATTTGTATACCAATCGTTAAGTGATATGCAATTGAAGCTCGAGGGATTAAATTCGAAGATTGCTATTTTTCACAATGAAGCATTGTTCGTGTTGACAGAAATTGCCAAGTGCTATTCCATTAAAACCATGTTTTCTCACCAAGAAATTGGTAACAAATTAACATATGATAGGGATATTAACGTTTACGATTTTTGTCTTAACAATCAAATAGAATGGAAAGAATACCAGCATAATGGGGTTGTTAGAAAATTAAAATCAAGAAAAGTTTGGGAATCGCTTTGGAAAGAAAAAATGGAAGAATATCCAAAATTGATTGACGATGTCAATTTTAATCTTCTAAAAATTGATGAAGCAATTTACGATCGTTTGAAAGGCGCCCCACTTCCTAAAGAAATTACGACAAATAACACCTCGTTTCAGCCAGGAGGGGAGACAAATGCATGGAAATATTTAGATGGTTTTTTAAAAATTCGACATGCTGATTATTCTAAAAATATTTCAAAACCTTCTTTAAGTCGAAAAAGTTGCAGTCGAATTTCTCCCTACCTTAGTTATGGTAACATTAGCATGCGCATGGTTTATCAATACACGAAACAGCACTATGAATCCTCGCCGAATAAAAGATCACTTTCCAATTTCATCTCCCGATTGCACTGGCACTGTCATTTTATGCAAAAATTTGAGGACGAATGTCGGATGGAATTTGAAAATGTAAACAGGGCATACAACTCAGTAGTAAAACCAAGAAATGAATCATATATAGTAGCATGGCAAACTGGTCAGACAGGTATCCCGATAGTAGATGCTTGTATGCGATGTTTGAAAGCGACCGGTTATATAAATTTTAGAATGAGAGCCATGGTGGTATCATTTTTTGTTTTTAATCTCTGGCAAGACTGGCGTGAATTACATTATTTAGCAAGGCAATTTTTGGATTACGAACCAGGTATTCACTACCCGCAATTGCAAATGCAATCGGGCGTTACTGGCATCAATACGATACGCATTTACAATCCAATTAAAAACTCCCAAGAACATGATAAAGAAGGCTTATTTATCAAAACTTGGCTTCCCGAATTAATGCACGTTCCCGTTGAATTATTACACGAACCTTGGAAAATGAGTGTGATGGAACAAGAGCTCTATTCGGTAAAAATTGGATCGGATTATCCCTTTCCAATTGTGGATATTGAAGCATCTCGAAAAGCAGCAAGTGAGATTGTATGGCACTATCGAAAAACCGATAAAGTAAAAATTGAAGGAAAAAGAATTTTGAAGAAACATGTGAATCAAGCATCAACATTCAACTCAAAAAGAAAATAAACAAGTAGCATTGAAACAGGTAAAGAAAACAGATCTTCCCACTAAGAATTGCATTGTTTGTAAACGACCATTTACTTGGCGTAAGAAATGGGAAAAGGTTTGGGATGATGTAAAATACTGTAGTGATAAATGCCGCTTAAATAAAAATAAAATATGAGCATAGGAATTGTATTTCCACATCAATTAATTGAACAAAGTATTCTTGCTAGTTCATTTGATACCATCTATTTAGTGGAAGAAAACCTCTACTTCAAGCACTATAATTTTCATAAAAAGAAAATTGCTTTCCACAGAGCAAGTATGAAATTTTACGAAAGCTACCTTCAATCTAAAAATACTAAGGTCGTTTACATTGAAGCGCTTGATGAATTAGCTGACATCAGAAAACTAATTCCCTACCTAAAAAGCAAAGGCGTTCAATCAGTTGATTACATTGACACCACAGATTATTGGCTTGAGAAAAGAATTGTCAACACGTGTAAAGACTGTGATATTCATGCGAATAAAAAACCTACACCACTATTTTTGAATACTTCTGAAGAGCTCGCTACTTTTTTCGCTACTAAGAAAAGAATGTTTCAAACCGAATTTTACAAACATCAGCGCTTGACGAAGAGTATATTAGTAGAAAAACAAGATAAGCCAATTGGAGGAAAATGGACATTTGATGATGAAAATCGCCTGAAATATCCCAAAGGAAAAACAGTACCGAAAACTACCTTTTTAGAAGCAAATGCCTTCTATTCAGAAGCGATTACTTATACAGAAAAGCACTTCTCTAGCAATTATGGAGAATTAAACACTGATTTTATCTACCCAACTACTTATGACGAAAGTAAAAGTTGGCTAGCAGAATTTTTTAGATCGCGATTTTCCGAATTTGGTGCCTATGAAGATGCAATTGTAGAAAACGAAAATATTTTACATCACAGCGTTTTAACACCCATGTTGAATGTTGGTCTATTAAGCCCAAAATTTGTCATTGAGGAAGCGTTATCCTATGCCAGTAATCATGAGGTCCCACTAAATTCACTCGAGGGATTTATACGTCAAATTGTGGGTTGGAGAGAATTTATAAGAGCCGTTTATGAATTAAAGGGAAGTGAAGAACGTACCAAAAATTACTGGGGCTTTAAAAGAAAAATACCTGCATCATTTTGGAATGGCAGCACTGGAATAGAACCCATCGACAGCACCATTCAAAAAGTCTTGGAAACTGGTTATGCGCACCATATCGAACGATTGATGGTACTCGGGAATTTCATGCTGCTCTGCGAGTTTGATCCTGATGACGTTTACCGCTGGTTTATGGAACTCTTTATAGATGCCTATGATTGGGTGATGGTTCCAAATGTATATGGAATGAGCCAATTTGCGGATGGAGGTCTGATGGCTACAAAACCATACATTAGTGGCAGTAATTATTTAATGAAAATGAGTGATTATAAAAAAGGAGAATGGCAGCCCGTTTGGGACGGATTATTTTGGCGATTTATGCATGTACACCGCGATTTCTTTTTGAAAAACCCAAGACTAGGAATGTTAGTAAGAACCTTTGACAAAATGCCTGATGAAAAGCAACAGTTACATTTGAACAATGCCAATCTATTTCTTGATTCACTTTAGAAAA
>JBILCD010000042.1:0-13765 GCA_044353285.1 Crocinitomicaceae bacterium
TATTCCCTAGCCGCATGCCCAGCTAAATATCCGCGGATAACCATTTCAACACGAATCGGCTCGCAGGCATAACCAACAGCGACACACGGATCAGGTGTGGCAACTAACCAATTTGGCACGATATCCTTAGTCGCATCTAAAAAATAAGTCGCAACCTGATTAAGCACCTGGCCCTTAAAAGGGATTCCTTTTGGGAGAATATGGTCAAAGGCAGATATTCGGTCGGAAGCGACCATCACCAAACGATTTTCGCTGAGCGTATATACATCGCGAACTTTTCCATGGTAAACATCAATTTGCCCATCAAAATTAAAAGTAGTAGTAGAAGTTGTTTTCATAGTTTATGTTAATCTAAAGCGGATTTTGCCTCAGCGTTTTCAAAGGCATCAATAATTTTAGTGATTAATTTATGTCGTATAATATCGCTTTTGCCCAATCGAATGATGGCAATTTCATCGATCCCTTCTAAAATTTCTAAAGCGAAATTAAGCCCGGATTTTTGTCGATGGGGCAAATCAACTTGGGTCATGTCACCCGTAATCACAAATTTCGCTGTCATGCCCATACGAGTCAAGAACATTTTCATTTGTAGTGTGGTGGTATTTTGAGCTTCATCAAGAATCACAAAAGCCTTGTCTAAGGTTCTACCCCTCATGAATGCAAGTGGTGCTATTTCAATAATGCCCATCTCAATCATATTCGCTAATTTATCAGATGGAATCATGTCCCTCAGAGCATCATACAAGGGCATTAAATAAGGATCTAACTTATCTTTAAGGTCGCCGGGCAGAAACCCTAAGTTTTCTCCTGCCTCAACAGCTGGTCGGGTTAGCACGATTCGTTTTACCTCCTTTGCTTTTAAAGCTCGAACAGCCAAGGCAACTGCGGTGTAGGTTTTACCAGTTCCTGCAGGACCAACAGCAAAAACCATATCGTGATCAAGTACGGCTTGCACCATCTTTTTCTGATTTACCGTACGTGCTTTAATCTTATTACCAATTGTACCATGAACGAGAATTTCATCATCTTGGCCATTTGAAATAAGCGAGGCACCATTTTCAAGCATAAGATTATCGATGTTATTTAACGAGAGAACATTATAGGTATTAAAATGCTGTTGAATTAATTCGAATTTAGCTTCAAACGCATCAATCAACTCCTGTTCCCCATCAATTATTACCATATTTCCTCGTGATAAAATTGATAATTTAGGAAAGAATGTTTTGAGATGCTTTAAATTTATGTTGTTGATGCCAAATAAATCAGCAGGATTTATTCCTTCAATGACAATTTTTCTACTTTCCAAATTCAATTAAAATGCATTTTGATTATTACTATCGTTATGAAATATCTTACTTTTGGTAAAAGTAGAAATTAAAGCAATACTGAACGAAAAATCATGATGCAAATCATTACCCTAACCACGGATGCTGGACTTAAAGATTACTATGTTGCCTCGCTAAAAGCTTCGCTCTACAGTGTTTTAACAAATATTATTTTAGTCGATATTTCCCATGACATTCGTCCTTTCGATTCATCCGAGGCCGCTTTTCAATTAAGAAGTTGCTACAAAGATTTTCCGAAAGGGACGATACATATTATTGGGGTAGATAGTGAACCAAAATTAGTTAATAGTGCTAATGAAGCAAGTAGCCAAAACTCAGAACCAAGCTATCCTTCAATATTATTTTTTGAAGAGCAGTATTTTGTTGCAACAGACAATGGATTTTTTGGTGCCTTTTTAGGCGAGAAAAAAGGGGGAGCCTTTTATCGTTATAAAAATATTGAAGCGCATCCGGAAATGCTCAAGTTTCCTACAAAAAACTGCTTGATTCCCCTTGCTGTAAAAATTATTCAAGGTGAAAAATTAGATGACTTTTGTGTAGCTGGGGAAAATTTTAAAATATCTTTATTACAAAATCCAATTATTGAATCCTTTTCAATTCAAGGAAATGTAATTCACATAGATTCCTACGG
This sequence comes from Crocinitomicaceae bacterium, assembly GCA_044353285.1. Taxonomy (GTDB): domain Bacteria; phylum Bacteroidota; class Bacteroidia; order Flavobacteriales_D; family Crocinitomicaceae; genus UBA952. The sequence continues at coordinate 1,978 of JBILCD010000042.1, forward strand.
TAACTTAATCTCAAACATATCAAAAGAGGATTTTGATCGATTTGGAGAAAATGTTCCGTTTACAATATATTATCACAATAAAACGTATCATTTGGATAAAATCTCACCTACCTATAATAGTGTTGCTTTAGGCGACAAAGTTGCTATTTTCAACAATGCTGGATTATTAGAAATCGCCATAAACCAAGGAGCAAATCGTAGTTTTGGCGGGGCTGATAAATTGTTCGGTGTGAGAAAAGGAGATGTCATTAGAGTGAATTTTGAACCTGCAGGATCTCACAGAACCATTAACACCTTGCAATTTTGATCATAAGGATAGTAAAATTGCAGTTCCAAAAAGATAAATTGGATGATTTTCTTTTTATTTTCAATCAAACAAAATTAAAAGTTAGCAATTTTGAAGGTTGTATGGGCATGCAATTAGTGCAAGACTTAGCTAATCCCGCTGTTTTTTTTACCTACAGCCATTGGGAAAGCGAGCAAGCACTGTCCAATTACCGTCAATCCGATGTATTTAAAATTATTTGGAAAAGCATAAAGCCTTGGTTTGAAAAACCAGCAGAAGCTTACAGTACAGACCTTTATTTTGATGGTTTTTCGAATGGGAAGAAATAATTATGTCGAATTATTTGATTTTTTGAAAAAAGAATTCTACTTTTACACAAAATAATTAATTTAGATTAGAATGAGTAAAGGAACAGTAAAATTCTTCAATGAGACAAAAGGTTTTGGCTTTATTGTAGACGATGAAACGAGCAAAGAGTATTTTGTTCACGTAACAGGATTAGTTGACAAGGTTAAAGAAAATGACCAAGTTGAGTTCGAACTTGAAGAAGGTCGAAGAGGTTTGAATGCAATTAATGTAAAAAAAGCATAATTATATTCATCCCCTGAAAAAAATTAAGTCCCTTCTGGGACTTTTTTTGTTTAACATTCTTTTTTTTTACTTAAAATCAAACTAATTGTTCATTATTAGGATGAAAATTCTAATTTTGAATAGTCAAATCTATTTATGTTATCACTTTATTTAAAAGAATTAAGAAGTTTTTTAAGTTCTATCATAGGATATGTATTCATATTAATCTATTTAATTGCATCAGGATTATTTCATTGGATATTGTCGTATAATACAAATTTGTTAGAAGGAGCTGAGGCAGATTTAATTCCCTTTTTCAATTTATCACCTGTAATTCTTTTAATATTAATTCCTGCCATTACCATGCGATCAATTGCAGAAGAACGGCGGACAGGCACAATCGAATTATTATTTACAAAACCTATTTCGGATTTAGGAATAATTTTAGCAAAATATTTTGCGGGAGTTACCTTAATGATCATTGCCATTATTCCAACCATCGTTTACTTTTTTTCAATGTATTATATGGGTAAGCCTATCGGGATAATTGATTTGGGTGCAAGCCTAACATCATATCTTGGCTTAATTCTATTAGGTTCTGTTTTTGTTTCAATCGGTATTTTCGCATCATCACTTACTAGTAGCCAAATTGTTTCTTTTATTCTAGCCATGTTTCTTTGTTGGTTTATTTATGATGGACTAGAATTATTGGGATCTTTTTCCCAAGTGGGAAACAGTGATGCTATTATCCGTTATTTTGGGATTTCATCTCATTATAATTCAATTAAGAAGGGGCTTGTTGATACAAGCGATATCGTTTATTTCATTTCAGTTATCTTTTTGTTTTTATATGCTAGTTTATCAAGCGTTAAATCATTAAAACGTTAGGTATGAAAAAAAGGAATGTTTCTGCGAAAGGTATATTTAACTGGAGTTTTCTAATCATTGCTTTTGCAATAATAATACTAGTTAATGTCATTGCATCTCTAGTGTATGTTCAGTTTGACATGACCGATGACAAGCGCTATACATTAGCAAAAGGGACCAAAGAATTTTTGTCAAATAAATCAAAATTTGAAAATCGAATCTCAATAAAAATATATTTAGAAGGTAATTTACCAGCTGAAATCAAACTTTTTAGAGATGCAATAGAGGATAAGCTACGTGCCTTTAAAGATTTAACTGGAAACCGCATTGAATATGTGTTCATCAATCCAAATAATGGATCTGAAAGCGAAAAAAATGACTTGTTTAAATCCATCTACAAAGAGGGAAAAGGCATTCAACCGCTCGATATCTCATACATCAAGGATGGTGAACAGACACAATTAATGCTTTGGCCAGGGGCGGAAATTTCCTATTCAAATAGCGGTGTCATTAAGGAAAATACCATACAATTTCTGCCCGGAACAAAACCAGGCAACCCACTAAGCCTTCAGGATGTAAATGAGGTACTTGAAAATGCTTTAAACAACCTTGAATATAATTTACTTTCAGCCATTCGGAATATTACCTTGCTAGAAAAACCAAGAATTGCCTTTCTTCAAGGCCACGGAGAACTTAATTATAATCAAACTATTAGAGCTAGATCAGTCATCGCACCATTTTATTCCTTGACCGAAATAACGCTTAATGATTCTTTAGCAGCACTAAATGATGTTGACGGATTAATTATAGCAGATCCCCAAACACCTTTTACAGATAAAGATTTGTACATCATAGACCAATTTGTAATGCGTGGAGGTAAATTAATGTGTTTTATGAATACGCTTCATTTAGAGGAAGACTCGCTTATGTCGAGGGGCCTAACAAACACCTTAAGAAAAAATTTAAAGCTTGGCGACATGCTAATGGATTACGGAATAAAATTAAACGAAAACTATGTTTATGACGTTTTATGCGCTCCCAAAAAAGTGCCTTTTGCAGACAAATCATTAATGCCATGGTTTTTCCATGTACTTGGAACGCCAAGCCCACATCCAATAACGAGAAATATTGATCCCGTTTCACTTCAGTACGTTAATGAAATTAAATTCATTCCTTCAGAAAAAATTAGAACATCCTCTCTTATAACATCGTCAACAAATTCAAATAAGACAGGATTAGCTCCATTGGTAAGTTTAGAAATGCCACTTTCTTTTGGTAATAACCCTAAACTAATTGATAATCCTTTACTAGAGAAAAATAAAATTTGCCTAGCTGGATTAATAGAGGGAACATTTTCGTCCTCTTTTGCAAATAGGATTGTTAGCGAATTTGCAGACAACAAAAACTCAAATTATATAAAACAAAGTAAGGCTGAAGGTAAAATTCTTTTAGTGGGTAATGGGACATTTATTGCGAATAAATATGACTCCATCATCAATGAAAAAACTGGACAAACAATGTATCGCGCTAAGCCATTTAATGATTTAAAATTTAATCAGACCTTAGCCGAAATGAATAAGGCAATGTATTATGGGAATCAAGAGTTTTTTGAAAATGTTGTCGATTACATGATGGGAGAAATCTCTATACTGGATATTAGAAGTCGTCAAATTGATATTAAAAACATTGACAAAACTAAATTGCTTACTATGTCAGGTACACTTAAAATCATAAATGTCTTTCTTCCAATAGTATTGATTCTAATTTTTGCTTTTATTTGGAATTTTAGACGGAAAAATAAATATGCGTCAATGAAAAATAGTGGTCAATGAAACTAAAAATAATTATACTATTTCTCTCGGCATTGCTGCTATCATTCTTAATTTGGTTGAGTTTACGATTAATCAAAAATAAAGGGAAGTCAGATGCTGAATTAATTGAGTTTGCAATTAGCGATACCACAAAAATTTCGAAAATTATTATAACAGAACCTTCGTCTGCAAAAATAACCCTGATCAATAAAAATGGCTTGTGGACAGAAGCCAATGGGGATTGTATCAATCAACAAAATGTTCATTTTATTCTCGACGCAGCCAAAAACATTGAATTCAAAGGGTATCTACCCAAAAATTCAGTAACAAAATTTACTGAACTTATGGCAAGCCAGCATACGAAGGTGGAATTCTTCGTCGATGGAAAATGGAATAAAACATGGTATATAGGTCCATCTGCGCAAGACCATTATGGACAAATCATGTTGTTGGAAACTGAAAACGAAGGTAAAAGTGCGCAGCCTTTAATGATGCGTATTAAAGGACTGAAAGGAATTATAGAACCTCGGTTTTTTGCTGATAAACGAAAATGGATGTGCACTAATATTTTTGCATTATCAACTGAGGAGATTAAAAATGTAACTGTTCAATTCTTAGACGAGCCTAATAGAAGTTTTAATGTTTCAAAAAATAACGATAAATTCAGTATTAAACAAGGGGATAAACCACTCGCATTTGTCGACACAGCAAACATTTATCGCTATTTACAGGCATACAAGAAAATCCATTTCGACAAACCTAATTATGAATTAAGTAAACTACAATGTGATAGCGTTAAAAATTCAATTCCCTTTTGTAAATTAACGGTACAACAAACCAATGGTAAATCAACACTGCTTAAAATGTATCGAATAAAAGTCAAAGAAGAGGAGCGCAATGAATTTGGGGAAATGGTTAATATGGACATGAATAGTTTTTGGTGTTTTTTGCCTAATGGTCAATTAGTGAAATGCCAGTACTTTGTCTTTAATCCTTTATTACTTGGGCATATTTATTTTCCAGCAATGGATTTGGAAAAAAAGCAACTAACAAATTAACATTATCTGTTCAATATCCCAAGTGAATTACTATTTTTGTATTAAAACCGATATTTCATGAACTTTATTACCTCTAGTAGTACCTTACTTAAACACCTTCAAAGTATTTCTGGCGTATTAAGCACGAATAGCACATTACCGATATTAGACAATTTTCTTTTCTCGATTGTTGGTAACGAGCTAACCGTTTGCGCTTCTGATCTTGAGACAACAATGATTACGAAACTCCAAGTTCAATCAGAAGAAGATGGTAAAATTGCTATTCCCGCTAAATTAATTTTAGAGGTACTGAAGAGTATGCCCGATCAACCTTGTACCCTAAAAATAAATCAAGAGAATTTTACAATAGAAATCGCTTATGATAACGGCAAATCTAAAATGCCTGGTTTTAATGGAGAAGAATTTCCGAAATTACCCAAATCGGATTTCAATAGCTCGATTAATCTTACAGGAGAATTACTTTCAAGAGCAATAAATAAAACAATTTTTGCTACAGGAGTTGATGATATGCGCCCCGTAATGAGTGGGGTATACTGCGAATTTTCTCCAGACGATATTACCTTTGTTGCCACTGATGCACACAAATTAGTGCGCTACCGCAGAAAGGATATTTCAACAACAAGCAAGGCATCGTTTATTCTTCCCAAAAAACCGCTTAATTTATTAAAATCAAATTTGAGGGGAGACGAGGAAGTTATTTTGAAATATAATGAATCTAATGCACACTTCACCTTCGGAGATATTCTTTTGGTTTGTCGATTAATTGACGGAAAATACCCTAATTATGAGGCTGTTATCCCCAAAGAAAACCCAAATGTTCTTACAATTGATCGCGTACAATTCTTAGGCTCTTTAAAACGAGTTGCTATATTTTCCAATAAAACAACTCACCAAGTTAAATTAAAACTAGTAGGTGCAGAATTGTCTTTATTTGCTGAAGACATTGATTTTTCAAATGAAGCAAGTGAACGATTAACGTGTAATTACGATGGGGATGATTTAGAAATTGGGTTTAACTCACGTTTTCTTGTTGAAATGCTATCTAGTATAGATACAGAAACAGTGAAACTTGCGATGAGTGAACCAAGCAGGGCTGGATTATTGATGCCCGTGAACAGTGAAAACAATAATGAAGATATACTAATGTTGGTCATGCCAGTCATGATTAATAGATAGTTCCCAAAATAAAATGAAGCTGGAGGATAAAATCAACATTAGAAATTTATCCTTGGCGGAAATTATCTCGCATTTACAGGATGCCAATTTCCCTGCCTTTAGAGCAAAACAAATTTTTGAATGGCTATGGAAGAAAAATGTTGGTTCATTTCAACATATGGGAAACCTAGGAAAGGAAATTATCAATTTTTTAGAGGAAAAATACTATATCGATTTTTTACAAGTAAAAGATCAACAGGTTAGTAAGGACAAAACTGTAAAGTGTGCCTTTTCTATTGCTGACAACAAAATAGTAGAAGGTGTATTAATTCCAACGAATAAAAGAACAACTGCATGTATTTCTTCACAAATTGGCTGTAGTCTAGCTTGCCAATTTTGCGCAACTGGTCGCTTAAAGCTGATGCGGAATTTATCTGCAGGAGAAATGGTTGATCAAGTTGTCTACCTCAAAGATCAAGCAGCTAGTCTCTATGGAAAATCCTTAAGTAATATCGTCTACATGGGGATGGGAGAACCCTTACTTAACTATGCTAATGTACTTCGATCAATCGAACTCCTAACAGCAGAGGAAGGACTGGGGATTTCGCCTAAAAGAATTACCGTTTCAACAGCGGGAATTGCCAAAATGATTCGGAAATTAGGCGATGATAAAGTCAAATTCAACCTAGCGCTTTCTTTACATGCAGCTAATGATAAAAAAAGAAGTTCAATCATGGATATAAATGATTCAAATAATTTGGAATCGCTTTCCGAAGCCTTGATTTATTTTCATGAAGCAACTGGTACTCGCGTCACATTTGAATACATTATTTTTAAAGATTTCAATGATTCGATAGATGACGCTAGGGAATTAGCACTTTTTGCACGTGTAGTTCCCTGTAAAATCAACATTATTGAATATAATCCAATTGACGACGGCGTTTTTCAGCAAGCTGATTCGGAAAAAGTTTCCGCTTTTGCAGCATTTTTAGAAACCAAAAACATCATCGTCAACGTTAGAAGAAGCAGAGGAAAAGATATTGACGCTGCTTGTGGGCAATTAGCAAATAAAAACAAGGCAATAGATAAAGAAAAAAGGGAATTAAAAAAATAAGCTCGTTCTAATTTTAAGCCTGATTAAATCGCATTAATCAATTCGCTTAAATCTGATACCCTTTGTTCATCTCCAATATGCTTAAAAGATAGCATTAAATCCTCTATCATCCTTTTAATAATGCTAGAATTGGAACAGGGTTCGAAATGGGATCGATCTGGATTTAAATTTCTAGATGTCAAAAAATCACCAATTTCACGTGCATCCAATATCTCGCCAAATGCTTTGGGATTAATATAAAATAATACACCAAAATCATTTTGTTGATTAATAATAAAATTAGACTGGTTGTAATCCATAAATGCCAAGACAAAAGAATTCGGCAAGTTGACGCCGTATACTGGTAAGTCTAATGATTGAGCAATAATGCTGTAAATTAGTCCGATGGTGAATGGCGCGCCTTTTTTGCTTTCTAGTACTCTGGAAATATCAATTTCATCCGGGCTATAACTATCTTTGTTTAAGCATTCGAAATGAGAAACGCCAAAAAATATTCGGTTAAAAATCTTTATTTGCTCAAAGCTGGTTTGATAATCATTAAACTCCAACCAAATAGCTCTTCGAAGTGTTTGTATCGTTTCATGAACATAAGAATCTTCTAGGTCGGTATCGTGGTGTTTTGAAACAATAATTGAACCTAAAAGCAAGTCCTTTTCTTCTGATTTAACCCATTGAATTAATTCATTCTTTAAGGCATTATTATGAATTTTATTTATAACTGAGAAAATTCGGGATTTAAATTCCGGTCCAAAATCATTGGTTTTACTCGCATTTTCTAAAGAATATAGAGCAGGCTCTCCAATTAAAATTAGTTCATTCTTTACTTGATCGTAAACCTGAGGGTCTGGATCTTCGATTAAACGAATGAGTGCATTAATTTTAGATATTCGGCTGTCCACAATGCAAATTTATTGCTCGTTTAGATTGCCTTACAGAAAAATTAAAATCTTTATCAATGTTCAAATGTTAATTCCGATGTAACATTAATAATTTTATGCCGTTAAAGAATCTCAGTTTCAAATAAACTTTGCTACAGGTTGTTTGGAAGAGAGGCTTTAGGGCCTCTTTTTTTTTATCTTTGAAAAAAAACAAAATGAAAATATTTGGATTCTTATTTGGTCTTACTTTCTTGCTTTCTTGCAAAACGCCCTGTAAAATTAAACGAGCTGCTTCTAATACTGAAGAAAAAACAATAGGCATTGTTCATGTTGCTGAAAATAATTGCCCCTTCTATATCGAAGTAATAAAAGGAAATAAAGATGATTTGAAGAAAAAACTATATCCGATTGATTTTAAAGATAATTATAAGAAAAAAGGATTGAAATTATCTTTCAATTTTACATACAGCAAAGCGATGAGTCCAGAAAACTGTTCCGTAGATGGTGTTATTGTAATTAATAATGTTGACGTGATCCCTTAAAAGTCATTAAATAAAATCACGCAATAAATAACTCAAGGCTTTACCTACCCTTTTCTTATCCAAATCACTAATTGGAGCTGCCTCTGTTAAATGGAAATAGGCCACTTTACCTTTAGAATTTGAAACTTTTCTTACTGCTCTTCTTATGTCATCAAAGCACCATCCCGAGGGTGATAGAGCAGAACTCGGCATATCTGCGATACAATCCATATCTATCTCAAGTCCAAAAGCCGAGCCTTCGTCCTGATTATCAATAAATTGATTTATATCCGTTATAAAATCCCGCCGACCATCTAAATAATCCTCATAAAATGTGTATTCAACTTGATTGTCATTCATAAATTGGTGACTTGCTGAATTGAGATATGCACGATGCAATCCATAAACGTGATAGGTATTAATTAATCCTTCCTTGATGGCATAGGAAAAAGAATTGCCACTATGTCTGCCCTCCATGGCTCGACAATCTGCATGCGCATCAATATTAAGTACATTTATTTTCTCGAAATGTAAATTTGCCCACCGCAGCAATGGAAGAGCATTATTATGTCCTCCGCCAATAACAATTGGAGTTTGATGCTTGTCAACAACCAGTGTTAAACATTGTAAGACAAATTCATCTAATTCAGAGACGTACATAGTTAATTGACTTGGATTCGGTGCTTGGCCAAGCCATTTAATATAGCCCATACAAGCAGTATTATGATCAAAATCTTGCGTGTTTAAAAACGCTGATAAAAAAGAAAAAAAAGCATTTTCTGCACCAGATAAACCTGAATTTGCCATTGGTCCCACCGACTCAGAAATTCCTAAGATTATATATCTTGCTTTTGAGGTGTCATTAGCAGCAAGGAATGATTGCCCCAAACGCATTTCGCCAAGGCGAGTTGAGCTAAAGGATATGATTGCTTGTTCGGTAAGCTGAATTAATTCAAAGTTATTGTTCTTGGATAGCATAAGATTGAAGAATTGAAAGAAGGTCATTTGGAGGAGCAATGGGCTTTTTAGACATTGAACTAATGAAAACAAGACTTGTTTTAGCAGTAGCCAATAATTTTTGATTATCGTTGTAAATAAAATAATCAAAGTAGATTCTGACTCCTTTGATTGCCGATATTTTAGTTTCTATCAAAAGCATATCATCATAATAGGCGGGAGAAATATATTTAACCTGAAATTCAGATACGGGCAGCATAACGCCATTATCTTCTAAAGACTTGTATGAAATACCCAAGGATCGCAATGATTCGACCCTTCCTATTTCTAAAAAAGAAGCATAATTTCCATAATAACAATAACCCATCCTGTCGGTTTCTGAATATCGTACTCTCAAATAATGTTTATGGGTATAATTTATTTTCATCTTATTTCAAAAATACAATTATATATGATCAAATTGTAATATTTATTGCTTATATTTACCACATCTCCCGATTTATTTCATTTATTTATATTTGGTATGAAATACATGTAAAAAAAAGATAAAAATCAATAGCAATGCGTTTTTTTTTTAACTATTTTATTCTAATATTTGCCCACTGAAGATTAACCATGTGTTAAGGGTATATTTTTAATTTTAACACGAACTAAACACAATAATAGTTTTTTTACCATAATGAATATAGATCACGTTAAAACCTGGACAAGTTGTCTTGCATTAATTAAGGATAACATAACAGCTCAAGCTTTTAAAACTTGGTTTGAGCCAATTGTTCCTGTTAAAATTGAAAATAACATTTTAACGATACAAGTTCCGTCTCATTTTTTTTATGAGTGGCTTGAAGAACATTATATCACTTTATTAAGTCGGGTTATAAAAAAAGAAATTGGGCAAGAAGGTAGTTTAGAATATTCAATTTTAATGGAAAGCAATCACAAAAACGCCATTCCATATACTGTAAAACTTCCTACTCAAAACAACAACTCCATTAGGAACATGCCTGTTTCGGTTCCAATTAACAATAATGAGAAGCAAATCAGGAACCCATTTATAATTCCGGGACTAAAAAAGATCAATATAGAGTCTAATCTGATGCCGCAGTTCACCTTAGATAATTTTGTTGAAGGCGACTGTAATAGATTGGCGCGTGCTTCTGGATATGCCATAGCAAACAAGCCTGGGGGTACTGCATTTAACCCATTATTAATCTATGGGGCTGTAGGATTAGGAAAAACACATTTGGCAAATGCTATCGGTATCGCTATCAAGGAAAAGCAACCAGCCAAAACTGTATTATATGTTCAGTCTGAAAAATTTGCTCATCAATTTATTGATGCAATAAAAAATCAAACGACCAACGATTTTGTTCATTTTTACCAAATGATTGATGTCCTTATAATTGATGATGTTCAATTTTTTGCAGGTAAAGAAAAAACTCAAGATGTCTTCTTTAGTATTTTCAATCACCTACACCAAAATGGTAAACAAATAGTTTTGACATCAGATAAAGCTCCTGTAGAACTTCAGGGTATGGAACAGCGCTTGTTATCGAGATTTAAATGGGGCCTTTCTGCTGATTTGTCAATTCCCGATTTAGAAACAAGAATTGCTGTTCTACACAAAAAAATGCATGGAAGCGGTATAGAACTTCCTAAAGAAGTCGTAGAATATTTAGCCTATTCAATCAACACAAATATTCGTGAAATAGAAGGAGCTCTAAATACATTATTGGCACAAGCCTCTCTTAATAAAAAAGCAATTACGCTCGAATTAGCCAAACAAATGGTAGACAAGTTCGTAAAAAATACTGCTCGCGAAGTTTCAATTGAATATATTCAAAAAGTGGTTTGTGACTATTTTGACTTGCCGATAGAAATGCTGAAGTCTAAAACAAGAAAACGAGAAGTTGTTCAAGCTCGCCAAATCTCAATGTATTTCTCTAAAAAAATGACGAAGTCGTCACTAGCAAATATTGGTGCTCATTGTGGTGGCAAAGACCATGCAACCGTTTTACATGCTTGTAGAACAGTAGTTAATCTTTCTGAAACAGATAAACAATTCAAAATATACTTAGAAGATTTGGAGAAAAAACTAACTCTTCAATAGGGCTATATAAATTAATAAATACACTTTGATCGTTTCCAATCATTCCTTTTGTTAATAAAATTACTAAAGTGAGTTTTTACCTAAATGCTTAGGTATTATTTTTGCCTAACAAATTCGGCTATGTATAAACTATTTTTATTTTGTCTATCACTATTATTACTGCTTTCTTCTTGTATTGAATTAATTGATGATTTAACAATACACAATGATGGAAGCGGAACCTTCAAATACACCATGAATTTAAGTTCGAGTAAAACAAAGGTGAATTCAATACTAGCCCTTGATAGCATTAATGGCAAAAAGGTTCTTTCAAAAGCTGAGATAAAATCTAAAATAAACCTTTTTGCTGGTCATTTGAAAACACAAGCGGGAATCTCAAATGTTTCCGTTTCTATCAATGATCTTGAATTAATTGTAAAGTTCTCGTGTGATTTTACCTCTGTATCAACTTTACAAAACGG
>JBILCD010000194.1:0-4753 GCA_044353285.1 Crocinitomicaceae bacterium
TAAAAATCTTGGTAAATTTAAGGAAGCTGAGGAGTTTTATAGTAAAGGTTTGAAGATGAGAAAAGAGATTTTTGATTCTATCGATCCTGGAATTGCGTCAATTCATTTAAGTTTTAGTGCCTTGTACATGGAAATTGCCGATTACAAGAATGCCGAAACACATTTAAAATTGGCTGGACATATTTGGCAAAAGCGTAAGGATACTCTAAGTGTAAATTATGCAGGTTTTTTATTGGGCCAGGCAAAGTTTTTTGTCTATCAAAAAGATGAAAAGTTGGCTGTTAAAGCAATACTGAAGGCTATGTCTATTTATCAATCAGCCAAGGGATATGGGGACAATCATCCAAAATATGCTATTGCATTGAATGATTTGGGTAGATGTTACTTGAGTTTTAAAAAATTTAACAAGGCTGAAAATTATTTTTTAAGTGCGCTTGATATCCGGGTAAAGGCACCGCTTAGGAATCACTTTGATATTGCCAAGAGTTATCGAAATCTCGGGGAGTTAGCTTATTATAATACGGAATATTCCAAAGCAGATTCTTTATTAAATAAAGCTCTCGAAATAGCCGATTCTGTTATGGGGAATGAATCGATACTTTCCAATTCCATTAAAGTTTGTCTTGCTAGGAATTACTATGCAAGAGGGGAATTTGATTTATTTATCTCCTTGGCACAAGAATTAATGCGTGTCAAAACAAAAGAGATAACAAGAGATTTCGAATGGTTTAATGATTATCAACGAGAAGTTTATTGGAAACGAGAAAAAGAGTTTTTTGAATTTATTTCTGAAGTAGCGAATAGTGGATTTCAAAAGCACCCTCAACTTTCAGTATTAAATTATAATGCCATTCTTATATTAAAGGGTCAACTATTGGAGGCTAAAATTGCCAAAGAATCGTATTTGGGTGAGGTTGAAAAACTTAAAGAAGAAATTTCACTTAATAGGAAACTTATGGCCAAAATTGAATCTGATGGAACTGGAAATAAGTTACAATTAGATAAACTTAATCAAATAACAGATTCATTAGATAAGGTACTAAGCAAGATTTTGCCAGGGTATTCCGAACAAAAGAAGAACTTGGTGATTGAATGGGAAAACGTTCAAAACCATTTAGGTATAGGTGAAGTAGCGATTGAATTCATTAGAACCTTAAATTCTACCGACTCATTAATCTATTATAATGCTTTAGTTCTATCTCGAGGGCAGAATTTCCCTCAGTTGGTTAAACTTTGTAGTGAAGCAGAACTTACCTTATTATCTTACAAGGATTTTGGAAAATTATACGATCTTGTTTGGAGACCCATAGAACCATATCTCGAGGGTATTAAAGAAATCTATTATTCGCCAACAGGAGAATTGTATAATATTCCATTTCATGCCTTGTACGCACAAAAAGAAAATGGAGACCACCTAATCGATGAAAAAACAAATAAAAGAGGGGTAGTTGTTGAATCTCAAACGGTAAAAGTGGAAAGCCAGGCGGAGTACTTAATTGATCGGTTTACCATGCATCAACTCACTTCTACACGATATTTGGCGATGGGTCTTAAAGAAAAAGCCCAAGAACCCATTGTGAAATCTATTGCCATGGTTGGCGGGGTTAATTATGATTTTTTAAATTCAAAAGAAGAAAAGCCCAAAAAGCAAAAAGATAAACGGAATTCAACACGAAGTAGTCAATCGGCATCTGGGAAACTAGCGTATTTGGAGGGCACTAAATTGGAAACAGAAACTATCAAGGATTCCGTGCAATCCAAGCAATGGAAAATCGAATTGTTTTCATCTAATGATGCTACTGAGGATAATTTAATGCGTTTGGAAGGAAGACATGCCAAAAGCATCCTACATATTGCCACCCACGGCTACGCGTTCCCTGAATACAATTTCAACGACACAACAGTGAACAAAAACTCACTTCGCTATAGTTATCGCTACAGCACCAACCCAATGGTTCGCAGTGGACTCATTCTCGCAGGAGGTAATTGGGCTTGGACAGGAAGTGACACCCTCACCAAACTCGGCGCCGAACAAAATGGAATTCTTACCGCATTGGAAGTGTCACAACTGAACCTCAAAAAAACCAAACTCGTTGTCCTCTCCGCCTGCGAAACCGGTCTCGGTAAAATCGAAGGCTCGGAAGGAACCTTTGGTCTCAAGCGTGGATTTAAACTCGCCGGCGCAGAGCAAATTATCGTTTCCCTATGGTCCGTTCCCGACAAAGAAACCATGGAACTGATGACGCTGTTTTATTCTGATCTTACCCTTACATTAAACCCAGTATCCTCCTTCGAAAAAGCCCAAAAGGAAATGCGAAATAAATATCCAACTGATCCAGAGAAATGGGCCGGGTTTGTGTTGGTGAGGTAGTTTTTGTACCTTTCAAAGATGAATCGAATTCTACTGATATTTTTTATTCTTGCAAGTCTAAATTTAAAGGCACAAAAAGATCCCTATACCCAACTAAAAACACAATACGATTCTTTACGAAAAGCAGAGAATCACGAAGGCGCCTTGTATGTTGCCAAGCAAATGAATAACTGGGCATTGAAATACGAAACAGATACTAGCTTGAGGTATGCGGTGAGTTTAATATCCATTGGAAGAACTTTCTTTGCCCTTCAGCTAATGGATTCCTCAAAATACTATTTTAATAATGCAATTGCCTTACTTGAAAAGCAAAGTAGAAATACTTCAATTGAATATACAGATTGTTTGAGTAGCTTGGGAATATTACTTGGTAATATCGGCGACTTTAAGCATGCCGAACAAAAATATTTGCTGGCAATTGATATTCGAAACAGATTTCCTACGCAAAAAGGACACAAGCCCAAGTATCAGAATAATCTAGGTTACTTATATCTAAAAATGGGAATGTATGATGATGCGGAAACCGTAATTAAAGCATCGTTAAAGAGATTTGGAGAATTATATCCTGAGGATACTGTGCAATTTGATTATGTGCTGCACAGTTTAGCTATGGTTTATCACAAAAAAGAAGACTATAAACAGGCAGATGAATTATTTGTCAAGTGGTTCAATTTTATCGATAGGACTATGGTATCTAAAGTTAGGTACATAGAAGGTGCGAAGGATGTAATAGTTAATGACCTGAAAATTGGTAAAGCTAAGCATGCAGAACAAGTTCTCTTGAAGATGGATAGCTTGATTTTAAAGAATTTACATCTTCAAAAAACACTTTTGTATGAAGATGTACTTTTTGCTCACGGTAAATTTGAAATGGAGCAAAAAAGGTGGAATAATGCAGAACAATTTTTCAAAGAGTGCATCCTATTTTGTGAACAAAATAATTTTGCCACAAGTCAAGAATATTTGGAAGCCCATTTAGAAATATCATCATTATTCTTAAAAAAAGATAGCGTTGAGAAAGCCAAATCATTTTCCCAAAAAGCATTGAGTATTGCAAAAAAAATATACGGTATCCATCATCCGAGTTATGCAACATGTTTAAGGCAAGAAGCCAATTTATTAGCTGCTTATGGTTTATACCAGGAAGCTTTAGATTTATATTTGCTTGCTCATCAAATTATGGAAGAAGTACTCGGTGAAAATTCAAATATAGTTAACGAATTACGTAGAAGTTTAGGGATTACTTATAGAAAATTAGGTTTGTACAAGTCTTCAGAATATTATTCTTTGAAGGTATTGAATTTCTATATTAAAAATGAGAACAAGGTAGGAGAATCAAGTGCATTAAATAACTTAGGTTACCTCTATATTGATTACGATAAATTAGAAGAAGCAAAAGAGCTAATAACAAAAGCGCTTAAGATTCGAGAAGAGAAATATAATTCTGATACTTCAAAGTATTTGAATATCATTCACAGTTTGGCAAAAGTTAATTCTGAAATTGGCCTTTATGAAGATGCGCAATTTTACTATAATCAATGGTGGTCATTTATACAGAAGCAACCGAATTTAACTTCCTCGAAAACGGAAGGCTTACTTGATATTACAGAAAATTTTATGCGCAGTTCAAAATATCCTGAGGCTGAAAAATATTTGAATTATGCGGATTCAATTTTGGGAAAAAATTCAGTTTTCGAGAATTCTGCATCGAGAGCCTATGTTCAAAAGGTATTTGGTGACCTATCTATAGAAAGAAGCAGATTCGATAAGGCTATTGATTTTTATAAGACTTCCGAAATAACGTTTAACAACCTTAAATTAACCGAGAGCAAAGAATTTTCTGAGGTCATGAAAGGACTTTCTAAGTTTTATCTGAACAGTGAATCTCAGGATTTGGTAAAATCATTAGAATATGTATTAAAGACGGCGAAAATTCAACTAAAAATACTGGGGCCGCAGCACACTGAGTATGCAAATACATTAAATCTTATTGGAATAATTCATGCAAGGATGGCTGTCTATGACTCTGCTTTTTATTATTACAATTTAGCTATTGAAATAAAGAAAGTTTCTCTTGGAGTAGATCATTCTGGTTATGCTAGTACCTTGAGTAATATTGCTTCTGTCTATGCAGCTATCGGGGCTTATGAAAAAGTCTTGCCGCTTTATGAACAAGTTTTAAGGATAAAACAAAACAACCATTCCGGACCGAATAAAGACGTCGCAATAATTTATTGTAATTTAGCTAACCAGTATAAAAATCTTGGTAAATTTAAGGAAGCTGAGGAGTTTTATAGTAAAGGTTTGAAGATGAGAAAAGAGATTTTTGATTCTATCGATCCTGGAATTGCGTCAATTCATTTAAGTTTTAGTGCCTTGTAC
>JBILCD010000043.1:0-13715 GCA_044353285.1 Crocinitomicaceae bacterium
CTAAGACTTGACCCTTTCGGTGATTTCTACCGAACTACCTCACGGTACCCAAGTCTTAGTTCAATACAATCATTCTCTTATGCAAGCTTTCATTTTAAAAAATAAATTCGTTTTTTTCTCCTGTCGCCTATTATTCTGATAAAGTGAAGCTAATTGAAATAAGGGCACCGTAAAGCAGCTCGTAGAGATCGCTGAAATGCACCGAAGTCTCGGTGTATTTCAAGAGTGGAGTGCATTGAAGAATAATCAGCGACTTGATTTTTTCGTTCTTTTGTATCAAGACAAAAGAACAAAGAAAATAAGGTCCGATTTTTATCGGACAAAAGAGATTATCTAGGTAAATAAACGATTTTCTCACTAATATTTTGTGGAAAATGTATGTAGCATCGAGTGTTAATGCTTTCAATTTATAACAGCTCCAATAACACCAATCAAATCTTTGAAATAATCTCCTTACATGTAAGCAGACTTTATTTGACTATTTGTATCTTTGACTTCAATACTTTTCCTATGGCAATTTCAGATAAAGAATTAGCATTTAATTTCAATGAAGATGAAATGCGCTTG
Organism: Crocinitomicaceae bacterium; assembly: GCA_044353285.1. Classification (GTDB taxonomy): domain Bacteria; phylum Bacteroidota; class Bacteroidia; order Flavobacteriales_D; family Crocinitomicaceae; genus UBA952. Next base: position 568 of record JBILCD010000043.1, read on the forward strand.
AAAATTTCTGGGCTTGAAAGAGAACTTCATAAAATCTACGAAGGCGGCGGCAAAAAGAAAATTGAAAAACTACATGCCGCTGGTAAATTAAGTGCAAGAGAAAGAATTGACTTATTGCTGGATGTCGATACAGAGCGAATTGAGATTGGCGCTTTTGCAGGGTATGGCATGTACCAAGAACACGGTGGTTGTCCTGCAGGCGGTGTGGTCATTGTAATTGGGTATGTAGAAAAACGCCAATGCATTGTTGTTGCCAATGACGCAACCGTAAAAGCTGGCGCTTGGTTTCCAATTACAGGAAAAAAGAACCTTAGGGCGCAAGAAATTGCGATGGAGAATAAACTTCCTATCATTTATTTAGTTGATTCTGCTGGTGTATTTCTTCCAATGCAAGATGAAATTTTTCCCGACAAAGAACATTTTGGTCGAATGTTTCGAAATAATGCCATCATGAGTGCGCAAGGAATCATTCAAATTTCAGCGGTAATGGGAAGCTGTGTTGCGGGTGGTGCTTATTTGCCCATCATGTCTGATGAATCATTAATCGTTAATAAAACCGGTACTATCTTCCTTGCTGGCTCTTACCTAGTGAAAGCAGCCATTGGCGAACAAATCGAAAATGAGGAGCTAGGTGGCGCCACATCACAGACTGAAATATCAGGAATTTGTGATTATAAAGTGGAAAATGATCAAGAATGTCTTTCTACTATTCGAGATTTAATGTCGAGAATAGGGAAATGTGAAACAGCAGGTTTTGATCGCATTAAAAGCGAAGCGCCCAAAGTAGCTATGGATAAACTTTACGGTATTTTTCCTGCAGAAAGAAACAAGCCTTATGAAACAAGAGCCTTACTGAAAACACTTGTTGATGGGTCAAAATTAACCGAATATAAAGCGAATTATGGTCAAACCATTATTTGTGCCTACGCTAGAATCGATGGGTGGAGTGTTGGAATTTTAGCCAATAATAGAGAAATCGTGAAAAACTCCAAAGGAGAAATGCAATTTGGAGGCGTTATTTATTCCGATTCAGCCGATAAAGCAGCCCGTTTTATTATGATTTGTAATCAAAAACAGATTCCATTGGTCTTTATGCAAGACGTTACAGGTTTCATGGTTGGATCAAAAAGTGAACAAGGAGGCATCATAAAAGATGGGGCGAAATTAGTGAATGCAGTGGCGAATAGCGTGGTTCCAAAATTCACCATCATAATGGGAAATTCATACGGTGCAGGCAACTACGCCATGTGCGGGAAGGCCTATGATCCGCGTTTAATTGTTGCTTGGCCAACAGCTGAAATTGCCGTAATGAGTGGGGCTGCTGCAGCGAAAACCTTACTTCAAATAGAAATTGCGACCTTAAAATCAAAAGGAGAAAGCATTACACCAGAACATGAAAAAGAGCTATACAACTCGATTAAAAGCAGGTATGACGAGCAAACCTCACCGTATTATGCTGCCAGTAGAATTTGGGTAGATGCGATAATCGATCCGAAGGAAACGAGAAAGGTTATTTCAATGGGAATCGAAATGGCGGATCAATCTAAAATCGAAAAGCGTTTTAATGTTGGCGCCATTCAAACCTAATTACTCCCAGTCACCGCTGGTACTTTTCTTTCCATTAAAATAATGGGTGTAGCCAAAACCAACCGTTAAAAAAGATGATAATTTATTTAATTCTGCTGCATCATATCCCAAGTTAGAATCAACACCAATTAACCAAGGTCGATAACTAAATCCGTAAAAAGCATAGCCAATCGTCAATCGAAACGAACTAGCAACGTCAGATGCCAATACTAATCCAATGATCGGTTCTAGATAAGGAGCATTCAAGCGTTTAAAAAAAACACCGTCTTCTTTCAAGGCATCTGTTGAAATAATCGTTTGACCATAACCGAATTTTATGCCTATGTCTGTGGCAAAGCGCTCTGTCCAAAACTTCTCGTGACCAAATTTAGCAAAGCCTGCAATGGTATGCATTCCACCATAAACTTTTGTGGGAATCCTAAATTCATTTACTGCAAAGTAGGTATAATGAAGACCAAGCCCGAAGGACAAATGATTCTTTAGGGTATATTGATATAAAGGCGAGACCGCTACCAAACCTTGCATAATCGACATAAAGGGTTTATTAACAAACGAATTGGGCAAGCCTAATTCAATGGTAAATGAATCATCTGGATCAATTGCTTGAGATAACACGGAGGAAATGCCAACTACACTAATAAAAAAAAATAGAAGTATTTGTTTTCTCATCTCAAACAAAGGTAAAAAATAATTTAATTCCAATTCATATGATTATTACACGTGTATTTTAAAACATTTCAAGTCAAGGACGCACTCTAGTTCGTATCCGACTCATTACTATTTTGAAATAACGCGAACTTTCTGATTCTAAATTTAGGGTGACAACAGGCAAAAGAAATAGCATTAAAATAAGGAACCATTTAATCAGCAAGATAATCAAATTTTGAAGTGTCGTAAAATGTTGCCCATGGATAAAAATGTGCGAAGCTCCCTCAATAAGAACTAGAAGCACAACAAATAAAGCAATAAGACGGAATTGCGTCCACTTAAAAGGATGAAGTCCATATACTCGATAGATATAATACGATCGAGCGAAATTGTAGAAAACATAAATGAATCCGGTAGAAAACGCAGCGCCCGTTATTCCATACATTGGAATCAAGTATAAATTCATCACAAATATACCCGCACATAAAAAAATGGTAAAGGCTAAATCAAACATGTATTTTCGTGAAGTTGCGAATATTGTCCCATTCAATCCGCAATACATATCCACCATTCTACCGATCATTAAAAATAATAAAGCATAAATTCCTTCGCTGTATTCTGCTCGTAAAAACGAAAATAATTCCGTTCTTGTGGTCCACACTGCCAAAAAAGACAAAAGACCAATCAGCAATCCTACGGAACTTGATTTTTCATAAAGTGATTGCATATCCTTCATATTTCTCTCCTTCCAAAAGCGCGCAATAATTGGTGAACTCACTCGAATCATTGAGCGATAAGGCACTTGAATCGCAGAAGTAATGTATACCATTGTCGTATAAACCCCTGTTTGCTTTAGTCCCAAAATTGAAGCAATCATCATAGCATCCATTGAAATAACAAACAAAGCCGCCAAGGTATTTAGGTAACTAAAAGAACTAAATGACAATAAGATTTTCCTAAAGCGTTTCGGAACGGTAATCGATTTTAGCGAGAAATGTAATTCGCCCATTTTCACCAAGTAAATACACAAGGAAATTGCAGGAATAAAATAAGCAAAAAGATGGAGGATGAGGAACTGTTCAAAATTCAAGTACCCTAGTCCAAAAGCTATTAATAATAGCGTTACGACAAGTCGAACAACAATATCCTGCAGAAAAACAGGCAGAATATTTTTGTGTAATCCACGCATATGATTTTCAAAAAGCATGAAGAAAACTGTCCCAATTCCGAGTGGAATCACCCAAAAATAATACGAAACAAATAAGGGAGATTTTAATGAAAAATAACTACCAATTTTTGACTGAAATGCAAAAAATAAAACGCTAAAAAACAAAATTCCGATGCAAACGACCAAGGTATTTAGCAATAAAAATCCGTAATTTTTACGTTCATGATTTCTAAAAAAAGGAAAAAATCGCCAAGTGGCGTATACAGTACCCATGTTGGCTAATTGCGCAAATAGTAAGCCCACTGTGATGATTAGATTCACCAAACCAACTTCTTCAGCACTTAAAATGATTAGAAATAAAAATGCTTTGTTAAGGTAACCAAGAACAAGACCTAGGTAAGAAATTATGGTAGTCCGCAACGCATCTTTTTGAACGATACCCATAGCAATCAATAACTTTAATCGGTTAATTTATTGATTTACTTCGACAAATGCATGTTTCGCTCCGAATAGATTTTCGTAAAAAATGGATCTTTAAGGTTTTTTATAAAGCGTATGGCTTCACCGGTTGATTTCATTTCAGGTCCGAGTTCTTTTTTAACTTCTGGAAATTTCTCATAAGAAAACACTGGGATTTTAATGGCATATCCTTCTTTTCGTGGTTTAAAGTCGAAATCTGTTACCTTCTTCTCCCCTAACATGACTTTGGTTGCATAATTCACATACGGTTCATCGTAAGCTTTGGCAATAAAAGGAACGGTACGAGATGCACGAGGATTTGCCTCAATGACGTACACTTTATCATCTTTAATCGCAAATTGAATATTTATTAATCCTACAGTTTTAAGCGCAAGGGCAATACGTTTTGTTATGTCTTCAATTTGTGTCATCACGAAGTCTCCCAAGTTATAAGGAGGTAATACCGCATACGAATCACCAGAATGAATACCAGCAGGTTCAATGTGCTGCATTATTCCAATAATGTACACATTTTCTCCGTCACAAATGGCATCGGCTTCTGCTTCTCCTGCGCCGACCAAAAAATGGTCTAAGAGAATTTGATTGTTGCCCATTTCATTTATAATATCGACAACATGGTGCTCTAACTCATCTTTATTGATAACGATTTTCATTTTTTGCCCACCCAAAACATAACTCGGGCGAACCAATAATGGAAAACCAAGGTCATCGGCCAATACCAAGGCTTGTTCGGCATTTTCAACTATACCATATTTAGGAAAAGGAATGTTATTTTCTTCCAGGACCTTAGAAAAACGACCTCGATCCTCTGCTAAATCGAGCGCTTCGAAACTCGTTCCTAGTATTTTTATTCCATAACGACTCAACTTTTCAGCCAATTTCAAAGCCGTCTGACCACCCAATTGGACAATCACACCCTCTGGTTTCTCATGTTGGATAATATCATAGATATGCTCCCAAAAAACAGGTTCAAAATACAATTTATCCGCGGTATCAAAATCCGTAGAAACTGTTTCAGGATTACAATTAATCATGATCGTTTCATAGCCACATTCTTTGGCAGCGAGAACGCCATGAACACAAGAATAATCGAATTCGATTCCCTGCCCTATCCTATTTGGACCTGAGCCAAGAACAATCACTTTCTTTTTATCACTGACCACACTTTCATTCTCATATTCAAAAGTAGAATAATAGTAAGGTGTTAGCGCTTCAAATTCAGCTGCACAAGTATCAACCAACTTATACACCCGTTTGATGCCCATTTCTGTTCTTTTCTTATATACTTCAGATTCAAGACACTTCAACAAATGTGCAATTTGACGATCACAATATCCTTTTTGCTTTCCTTCAAAAAGTAATTCTTGAGGCAGATTAGCCACATTGAATTTTTCGACTTGCTTTTCAAATTTTATTAGATCCTCAATTTGCTTCAGAAACCAAATATCGATTTTTGTCTTTTCGACGATCGTTTTAAACGGAATCCCTAACTTGATTGCATCATAAATATGGAATAAACGATTCCATGACGCATGTTCTAAACTGTGTAAAATTTCATTTTGGTTGGTCAATTCCTTCCCATCAGCGCCGAGTCCATTTCTATTAATTTCTAGCGATTGACAGGCTTTTTGTAAGGCTTCTTGAAAAGAACGCCCAATTGCCATTACCTCACCAACAGATTTCATTTGCAGCCCCAACTCGCGATTAGCACCAGGAAATTTATTGAAATTCCATCGTGGGATTTTAACAATCACATAATCCAAGGTTGGTTCAAAATACGCAGAAGTTGTTTTCGTAATTTGGTTCTTTAATTCATCCAAGTGATATCCAATGGCCAATTTAGCAGCAATTTTAGCAATAGGATAACCAGTTGCCTTTGACGCTAAAGCTGAAGATCGCGACACACGCGGATTAATTTCAATGGCAATAATATCTTCCGCATTATCCGGAGAAACAGCAAATTGAACATTACAACCGCCAGCAAAATTCCCAATAGAGCGCATCATTAGGATGGCCATATCCCGCATTTTCTGAAAAGTCGTGTCAGAGAGTGTCATCGCAGGAGCCACCGTAATGGAATCACCTGTATGAATCCCCATGGGGTCAAAATTTTCAATCGAGCAAATGATCACGACGTTATCATTTTTATCACGCAACAATTCCAATTCAAACTCCTTCCAACCCAAGAGCGCCTTATCGATCATTACCTCATGAATCGGCGATAATTGCAAACCTCTTTCTAATTGATTATCAAATTCCTTTGAACTATATAAAATAGAAGCTCCTGAACCACCAAGCGTATAAGAAGGACGAATACACAAAGGGAATCCAAATTCTTGTGCAATTTCTTTCCCTTCCAAGAAAGATTTAGCCGTCTTCTGCGGAGCCATTGGCACACCAATGGAAAGCATTAAATTTCTAAAAGCCTCTCTATTTTCAGTAATTTCAATCGCATTGATATCCACACCAATAATTTTAACACCGTATTCGTCCCAAATCCCCATTTCTTCACATTGGATGCAAAGATTAAGTGCAGTTTGTCCACCCATAGTCGGTAAAACAGCATCAATTTTATGTTTTTGAAGAATGGAAATAATACTGTCAGACTCTAAAGGCAACAAATAAATATTATCAGCGACCACTTTATCCGTCATGATGGTAGCCGGATTTGAGTTGATCAAGGTTACTTCAATGCCTTCATCACGCAAGGATCTGGCGGCTTGAGAACCTGCATAATCAAATTCGCAAGCTTGACCAATAACAATCGGTCCGCTTCCAATAATAAGCACCGATTGAATAGAAATATCTCTTGGCATAGGGTTTTCAATTTACAATTCTTTACGCGAAAAGGCTCGCAGTAAACTGAGAACAAATTTAATTCAAAATCCAATCGAAAAGATAGGCAAGTCAAAGTGTTTTGAACAAATTGAAAAATATTGTTAATTAGTGGCTTTCGATGGGTTCATTTAGAGGCAAAAAATTAATCGATCGAAGAAATCTCCGATAAGAAAATCAAATTGTCAAATGAATGAATCAGGATTATAAGCTGACTAGCTTATTATACGTTGCAACTCATATCTTGACCACAGCACAAAGGCGATTTTATTTTTCCTTCGCATGAAGGACATTTAGAAATCTGAACAACCATGCCATTATCCAAGGTCAAGTGGTCATTTTGTAAAGGTAAATCACACTTTCCGCAACTTGCTTTAACTGACATTCCGCATTTATTACATTCGTAGGTATTCATAATTTCTGAGTTGAATTGTTAATCGAAATTAGTAAAAAATTGTATGGAGAATAAAAATTATAAAAATATTTTATTTCTTAAGCTAATCGAGCGAAGTCGAGAGGAGCGAAAAACTTATAAAGCTAATCGAGCGAAGTCGAGAGGAGCGAAAATCTTATAAAGCTAATCGAGTCCGCGGCGGAGCGGATCGAGAGGAGCAATTTCAATTAATAAATCAAGGAAATCTTAATTAAACAAAATAAATTACTTTTGTAGTATGCGAAAAATACTATCCATTGGCTTTATGACTCTTCTTGGCTCCATGGCATTTTGTCAAGGGACTTATCAATTGGCAGTTTTAAAATACAATGGCGGGGGAGATTATTATGCGAATCCAACTGCTCTGCCCAATTTGATTACATTTTGCAATCAAAATTTAGGCACCTCGATAAATAAAGAAACACCTTATGTAGAAGTGGGAAGCAAAGACATTTTTCTTTATCCATTTATTCACATGACTGGCCACGGAAATGTTGTTTTCTCGCGAGAAGAATCCAATAACCTAAGACAATATTTATTAGGTGGCGGATTTTTACACATTGACGATAACTACGGAATGGATGAATTCATCCGCATTGAATTAAAAAAAGCATTTCCGGAAATCGATTTGGTAGAATTACCACTTAATCACCCCATTTTTAAGCAAAAATATACCTTTAATGGTTTGCCAAAAATACATGAACACGATGGAAAACGTCCTCAGGCCTTTGGTTTAATTAAAGATGGTCGGCTTATGTGTCTCTATACTTTCGAGACAGACTTAAGCGATGGTTGGGAAGATCCACAGGTACACAATGATCCAGCTGAAAAACATCTTCAAGCATTGCAAATGGGCGCAAATATTATCATGTACGCGTATACCAATTAAGAAAAAAGCAGTCTTAATGCTTATGTCCGTCGCCTTCTGTGTGAATATGCTCTTGTTTTGGCGTAGAATTAGCAGGATCAACTTGAAGTATTTCTATTTCAAAAACCAAATCCGCATAAGGAGGAATTGCTCCAGGTCGCCCTTCTTTACCATACGCTTGAAAATAAGGAATAATCAAGGTTGCCTTCCCTCCTTTTCCTAACATGCCAATTCCTTCCTCGAAGCCTGGTATCATTTTTTGAACTAAATAATTGAATTCCAAAGGTGAATTTCGATCATACGAAGAATCAAACTTTTTACCGTCCGAACGTATAGTACCTTTATAGTGGAGTCCCATTTTTGAACCTAAAACAGGCTTATCTCCTTCGCCATAATTTACTATATCATACACTAATCCTGTTGCACTTTGCTTGGCATTTGGGTATTTAAGCAAAACTTGTTCAAACATATATTTTTGGTATTCCGCTTGGCTCATTGCTTCAATCTTTGCATACTCTATAGCAGCGATTGCTTCTAGGCGAAGTTTCTCAGCATTTATAACTTCATCTGCTGCTTTCGCTGCTGCATATTTTTCAGTGAATACTTTCGTAGCATTAAATTTCTTTGCTGCATCGCCAAAACGTAGAATTTGAAGACTAAGAATCGTATCGTTTTGAGCGATTAAATCTACAATTTCTTGCCCCTGAACAACGTGACCGAATACGGTATGCTTTCCGTTCAACCAAGGTGTTTCTTTGTGAGTGATAAAAAACTGACTGCCATTCGTATTGGGTCCTGAATTAGCCATCGACAATATCCCTGGTCCTGAATGCACTAAGTCCGCTGTTATTTCATCATAAAATTTATAACCCGGATCACCACTACCTGTTCCAAGTGGGTCACCACCTTGAATCATAAAATCTTTAATGACACGGTGAAATTTTAGTCCATCATAAAATGGCTTATCAAATTTTTTATTCGGGTGCTCAAACTTCCCTTCCGCTAAGCCAACAAAATTAGCAACCGTCATGGGTGTTTTTTCAAACTCTAAAGAACAGATAATGATTCCTTTACTTGTGTTAAATTGAGCATATAGACCATTGCCTAACTTTTGCTTTTGCGCAAACGAAAATTGAATTGTTGCAGTAATAATTGTTAAAAAAAATAAGGTTTTCATATGGATAGATTTTAGTTTTATTTCGGATCTTCAAAACTCAATAGTTCAACTTCAAATATAAGGGTAGAATAAGGTTTAATTTCAGGACTAGGCGACTGTGCACCATAGGCTAATTCTTGAGGAATAAAAAACTTGAATTTTGATCCAACAGCCATTAATTGTAATCCTTCTGTCCAACCTTTTATCACTTGATTTAATGGGAATTCAATTGGCTCGCCCCGATCGACAGAACTATCAAATACTTTTCCTTCGATGGTGGTTCCATGATAATGAACCTTAACTGTAGACTCGGCCTTTGGATGATCACCACTACCTTCCTTTAAAATCATATACTGCAAACCGCTTGAGGTCATTTTAATTTCAGGATTCTTAAGATTATCAATTAAGAATTTTTCAGATTCACCCTTAAACACTTCATTTTTTTTATCCTCTTGAGCCTGAACTTTACCAGCTTTATTAGTAAAATATTGTTGTAATATAGCATTTCCATCGTCATTACAAGCAAGCGTCTTCTGATTTACGGCATCTCTAAAGCCTTGAATAATTAATTCAATATTCGCTTCAGACATTTCCTTTCCAATGTTGTTTCCAACACTTACTCCAATAAGGTATGAAACAGAATCAATCTCATTCCTTAGAATTACTTTTTTACTTTTAGATTTCTGAGCGATTGAAAATAAAGCTAGGCCTACAAAGCCGACGGTTAAAAGTTGTTTTTTCATAATGTTAATTTCGTTTATCTATTCCCCAAAACATTTTGTTTCGTATGGTATCTAAAAAATTATTGTGCTCAAATTTAATGACATTTATCATAAATTCAGCTTTTTTAATGATGATTTCTTCACCTTGTTTAATCGTTTTTGAATTTCCATCTAAGCTAATCAAGTAACTACGATCCCTTCCTTCAATACTTAACTTAATAGGCAAATGATCAGGAACGACGACCGGCCGCACATTCAAATTGTGTGCCGCAATTGGCGTTAAGATATGAACTTGGCAACCTGGCGTAATGATAGGACCTCCGCAACTTAGATTATAGGCTGTAGAACCCGTTGGAGTGGAAACTATCAAACCATCAGCCCAATAACTATTTAAATACTTATCATCTAAACTTGCATGTACTGTAATCATTGTCGAGGTATCTCGTTTTTGAATAGTTAATTCATTTAATGCGAAATTTTCTGTCCCAAAAATATCTTCCGGGGTATTCACTCTTAGCAAGGAACGAAGCTGAAAATCATACTTTTTTAAATCAATCGCCTCTAAGGTAACTTCGATATCATCCTTCGCTATATTCGACAAAAATCCCAATCTACCTGTATTGATACCAAGAATTGGCACGCCAGAATCACGAATATACCCCACCGATTTAAGAAAGGTTCCATCGCCACCAAGACTAATGAATAAATCAATTCCAGATTTAATATCTTTAAAAGAGCTAAAAGTTTGATAGGAATCCTTCAAGCCACATTTAGCAATAAGACTGGCATTAATATCTGTTTCTAAAACGGCCGTCCAGCCTAACTTTTCAATTACAGCAAGTGTATTTAAAAAGTATTCTGAGATATTCTTGTTTATTTTTTTACCGTAGATGGCTACTTTCATGCTTAAAATTTCATAAAATTCATTAATGCATCATACTTCCATCGCAAATCATCATCACTAGCTCCTGCTTGATAAGAAGCCTTTATTGTATAATCATAACGTTCAAAAGTAAGAATGATCCGTGTGAGATTGAGTTCATTTATTTTCAAGGTTACTTCCAATAAGGAAGATGCAGCATCGGAAAGAATATAAGAACTGAGGATTTTTGCATTGTTACTTTCAACAATTTGTCCAATTTGTGCCATAGAATAATCAATAGCATTAATTTCAAGCACCAAAATACTACCTGGTTCTTTTATACTACCGATATTAGCTAGAGTTGTCATCAGATGATAAATACTTGTACAACCCAAGTACTGTTCATTATCATCTAAAATTGGCAAAACACTTATTTTATATTCCGACATCATAGCAAGTACCTCATAAATATGCGCATTTTGAAGAGCATAAGGTCTTGGTAAGTGGTCGAAAAGTACATCTAAAGCGTCAGCCAATTCCAAGCGATCAAGGATAGCAGATTCGGACACTACGCCAACAAAAGCACCATTTTTTAATACTGGAAGATGGGACACTTTAAATTCATCCATCCAGTTAATCGCTTTTTCACCAGAATCAGAGTGAATTAAGGGTGGTATTTCGTCTGTAATAAGTTCAAATGCTCGCATAAGGAGGATCAAAAGTAGTAAAATCCTTCGAGAGTTTGTAATTTTGCGGGAGTAAATTAGCCCATGACAAACTTGAGCGTTAACATTAACAAGATAGCTACCCTTCGAAATGCAAGAGGTGGAGACAGGCCAAATGTTATTCAATTTGCACTAGATTGCGAACGATTTGGTGCGAATGGCATAACGATACATCCACGTCCAGATGAACGGCACATTACTCGAGCAGATGCTGTAAAGCTAAGCCAAGTAATTCTTACTGAATTAAATATTGAAGGTTATCCAGATGAGCGATTTATGGACTTAGTTGCCGAATGTAAACCGAAGCAAGCAACACTTGTTCCTGATCCACCACATGTTTTGACTTCTAATGCCGGTTGGGACTTAGAAGAAAATAGCGCTTTTCTTACTCCGATTATATCAAGATTAAAAAAAATGAAAATCAGAGTCTCATTGTTCGTTGGAACCGACCTCAAACAAATAGGCTTAGCTGCATCCTTAGGAGCAGATTGCATCGAATTGTTCACGGGACCATATGCCGAGGCCAATCTAGATGATCGTGAAAAAATAATGGAAGCTTATGCGAAGGCTGCAAATTTGGGGATTTCACTTGGTTTAGCGATAAATGCCGGCCATGATTTAAATAGTGAAAACTTAGCTTTTTTTAAATCAAAAATCCCTTCTTTAGCAGAAGTTTCTATCGGTCATGCCCTCATCGCAGATGCGCTCTATTTAGGCCTCGAAAAAACAATACGAGTATATAAAAGTGCCCTAAAAGATTAAACCTTGTTGCTGACTTCCACTGAGCGTTTAGGGTAAGGTATGGTAATATTATGAATAGAGAACAAACGGTATATTTCAAAGCGAAGGTCTGATTTATAGTTATTAATATCCCAACTCTGGTCTGCCCAAAAAATTAATTCTATGGCCAATCCATTCTCAGAAAATTCAGCCATTCTTGTAAAAATGGGCTGATCTTTTTTAACTTTTGGATGACTCATTGCTGAATCAATAAGTAATTTCGAAATCAACTCTAAATTAGCGCCATATTCCACTACAACCTCAATTGTAAAACGCGATAATGTAGAACCATGAGACCAATTTTCAACCTGCTGTTGCGTTAATCTTGTGTTTGGAATAATAAGCACATTTCCTTCCCGGGATTCAATTTGAGTAGTACGAGGATTAATTTTCAGGATCTTTGCTACCACAGAAGATTGATTGGAAGTTCCTGATATTTCAACAATATCTCCTATTTTAATATTTCCTTCCAGCAATAAAACCACACCAGCAATTAAATCTTTAAAAACATCTTGAAGACCTAAACCTAGGCCAACTAATAAACCTACAGACCCTGTCAATATTAGGCTCAAGTCAATGGCTAATATTTTACATGTGAATAAAAATGAAAATAAATAAATAATGTACTTAGAAATTTGAATGTAGATGTATTCGGTACCATCGTCAATTCTTTTATTGGACTTTAGTTTTTGACTTAAATAAAGCTTCGTCACATTGACGAACATTTTAGTAGCAATAAAAACAATGATTATCACAAGGATATCATAAAATGTTAGACTAAAAGCTTTTAAAGAAATTATCTTAAAATCCAAAAAGTCATTAAATGAAATATCTATATTGTTATAACGAAAACTTAATACAGCAAAATAGATAGCAAATAGATA